>CAYUIN010000170.1:0-5782 GCA_964444695.1 uncultured Desulfocurvus sp. | reverse complement strand
CGTGCCGGGCGCGTGCCGGGCGCGTACCGGACAGGCGGCGGACGCACGCCGAACGGGCCGCGGGCGGGCAACGGGCGCCCCGTGGCGCAGAAAGGAGGCGGCCCCGGGGGGCGGGGCCAGGGGGCGGCGCGCGCCCGGCTGCGGGTTTGTGCCCCGGCGGGATTTGCGGTAGACAGGCCGGGCGTGGGCCGGACCCGGCCCGCGACCACGCCAACCACGGACCGACGCGGATGAACACGGCCATGCGGCGCGCCGAAGAGGTGCTGCGCCAGACCTTCGGCTTCCACGACTTCCAGGGCCTGCAACGGCCCGTCATCGAGCACGTGCTCGGCGGCGGGGACGCCATGGTGCTGATGCCCACGGGCGGGGGCAAGTCGCTGTGCTACCAGCTTCCGGCGTTGGTCCTGGACGGGGTCTGCCTGGTGGTCTCGCCGCTCATCGCGCTGATGCGCGACCAGGTCCAGGCCCTGCGCCAGATGGGCGTGCGCGCGGCCTACATCAACTCCAGCCTGCTGCCCGACGAGGCCGCCATGTACGAGCGGGCCATGGTCGCCGGGGAGCTGGACCTGGTGTACGTGGCGCCCGAGCGGCTGCTCACGGAGCGCTTCCTGGCCCTGGTGGACCGCACGCCCCTGTCCCTGTTCGCCATCGACGAGGCCCACTGCGTGTCCCAGTGGGGGCACGACTTCCGGCCCGAATATCTGCAACTGGCCGTGCTCAAGGACCGCCGCCCCGACGTGCCGCGCCTGGCCCTGACCGCCACCGCCGACGGCCCGACCCGCAAGGACATCGTCCAACGCCTGCATTTCGAGGCCGCCCGCATCTTCGCCGCCGGGTTCGACCGGCCCAACCTGCGCTACACCGTGCAGCCCAAGGACGACCCCCGCCGCCAGCTGCTGGCCTTCATCCGCGAGCGCCACGAGGGCGATTCGGGCATCGTCTACCGCCTCTCGCGCAAGAACGTCGAGGCCTGCGCCGAATGGCTCTCCAAAAGCGGCGTCCCCGCCCTGCCCTACCACGCCGGGCTGGCCCCGGGCCTGCGCCAGAGGAACCAGGACCGCTTCATGCACGAGGAGGGCCTGGTCATCGTGGCCACCGTGGCCTTCGGCATGGGCATCGACAAGCCCAACGTGCGCTTCGTGGCCCACCTGGACCCGCCCAAGAGCCTGGAGGCCTACCACCAGGAGACGGGCCGCGCCGGGCGCGACGGCCTGCCCGCCGACGCCTGGATGACTTACGGCCTGGCCGACGTGGGCGTGCTGCGCTCGATGATCGAGTCCGGCGAGGCCACGGACGAACGCAAGCGCGTGGAATCGCAGAAGCTCACGGCGCTGCTCGGCTACTGCGAGTCCGTGCAGTGCCGCCGCACGGCGCTGCTGGGCTATTTCGGCGAGGCCCACGCGGGCGGCTGCGGCAACTGCGACAACTGCCTGCACCCCGTGGACGTCTGGGACGGCACCGTGGCCGCGCAGAAGGCCCTGTCCGCCGTGTACCGCACGGACCAGTGCTTCGGCGCGGGCTACCTGTCCGACGTGCTGCTGGGCAAGGCCACGGACCGCGTGCTGCGCTTCGGCCACGACACCCTGAAGACCTTCGGCTGCGGCGAGGAGCTGGACAGGCGGGGCTGGATGTCCGTGTTCCGCCAGCTGGCCGCCACGGGCCTGCTGCGGGTGGACATCGAGGGCCACGGCGGCCTGAAGCTGACCCCGGCCAGCTGGGAGGTGCTGCGCGGCGAGCGCGCCGTGACCCTGCGCAAGGACCCCGTGCTGGCCCGGGCCACGAAGAAGAGCCGCAAATCCCGCGCCGCCGCCCTGCCCGGCGGCCCGCAGACCGACGAGGCCCGCGAGCTGTTCGAGGCCCTGCGCACCCTGCGCATGGAGCTGGCGCGCGGCCAGAACGTGCCGCCCTACGCCGTGTTCCCGGACCGCACCCTGCTGGACATGGTGGCCCGCCGCCCGCGCAGCCTGGCGGCCTTCGCCCAGCTGCACGGCGTGGGCGCGCGCAAGCTGGCGGCCTACGCCGAGACCTTCCTGAAACACCTGGCCGAGCACGAGGCGCGCCACGGCCGCCCCGAGGGCCTGGACGAGGCCCCGGACGCCTCCGAGGGCGACGCGCCCCCGGCCCCGCCCACAGGCGAGCCCAAGGGCCCCAGCGCCAGCCAGACCGTGACCCTGGACCTGTGGCGCACCCTGCGCGACGTGCCCGCCGTGGCCCAGGCCCGGGGCCTGTCCGAGGGCACGGTCTGGGGGCACATGCTGGCCCTGGTCTCCCTGGGGCTGGTGCCGCCCGGCGAGGCGGCGGGCCTGGACCCCGAGGAGGAGGCCCGCATCCGCGAGGCCATCGCCGCCCACGGTGCCCTGTCCCTGACGCCGGTGCACGAGATCCTGGACGGGCGCTACAGCTACGACCAGCTGCGCATGATCCGCGCGGGCCTGGAGCGCACGCCCAGCCCCGGGAGCTGAGCCTCCCGGCGCCTGAAATTCACCGCCTTGCCCATTTTCCCTTCCCCCCGCAAGGGGCCGTGTGTTATATGAAAACACAATGGCGCGCTGCGGCCCCGCCGTCTGCCCCGCTCCGAGCCCAGGCCGACGGAACGCGACACCGATCCGGCACATCCCCGGGCCCCGCAGGCCGCCTCATCCGGGAGCGAACATGGTCGATCTTTCCAACGTCACGGTCCTGATCCTCGACGACGAGCAGATGGTGCGCGAGAACCTGGAGGCCTTCCTGGAAGACGAAGGGCTGCACGTGCTCACGGCCTGCAACGGCGAGGAGGCCCTGAGCCTGCTGGCGGAGAACAAGGTCACGGCCTGCGTGGTGGACATGCGCCTGCCGGGCATGGCGGGCAGCGAGTTCATCGTCAAGGCCCACGCCCAGTACCCCGGCCCGCGCTTCATCGTGCACACCGGGTCCACCAACTACAAGCTGCCCCAGGAACTGCGCGACATCGGCATCACCCACGACGACGTGTTCATCAAGCCCCTGGCGGACATGCACGTGATCCTGGAGACGCTGCGCCGCCTGGTGGGCGGCTGAGGCCCACCGGCGCCGCGAGGCGGACCATGAAAAAAGGAGCGGGACGTCCCGCTCCTTTTTTTTGCGCCCGGGCCAGGGCCCGTCAGAACGTCCAGCGCAGGGCCGCCGAGCCGCCCGGGGCCGGGTCCACGTCGTAGTCGTCCCGGCGGTCGCCGTCGTCGTCGTAGACCGTCAGGGAGCGGGCGAAGTGGTAGTCCGGGCCGAAGGACAGGGTCAGGCCCGGCAGCGGCGACCAGTCCGCCACCAGCGCGGCCACGATGCCGAAGTTGTCCACGTAGCCGCCGTCGGCCACGGGGCTGCCGTCCTTCAGGCGCCAGATGCCGCCGTCGATGAAGGCGCCCAGGCGCATGGCCCAGGCCGGGTCGAAGCGCCAGCGCAGCCAGCTCTCGGGCGCGCCCACGCTGGCGGAAAAGCCCGGGGCGTCCGCCGTGCGCCAGTCCAGCCCCACGGCGGGCAGCAGGCGCAGCCCCACGCGGTGCAGGCGCGCGGCCAGCCCCAGACGCAGGGACAGGTCCTCGTCCACCACGTACAGCGCGCCGCCGGACAGGGCCAGGAAGCCCGATCCGTCCAGCTCCTCCTCCCAGCCCGCACCCACGGCGCCGCCCGCGAACCAGCCCCAATGCGCGTCCAGCATGCCGTGTCCGTCCGCCGCCAGATGCAGCAGGTGCAGCTCGTCCCAGGGGTCGTCGCTGCCGTTGCCGAAGGGCAGCCGGGCCACGTCGTCCCAGTCGTAGGACGTCAGCGCGTAGCTCAGGGTCGCCACCGGGCAGCCCAGCGAAACGCCCGCCGTGCGCACGGCCACCTGGCCGTCGCCGTCGCCCACGTCCGCCCCGCCGGTGAACGCCCCGTGCACCGCCGCGCGCACGCCCAGGGGCTCGCCGTCCCCGGCCCGCGCGGGCGAGGGGGGCTGCGTCAGCGCCCAGGCCAGGGCCAGGGCCAGGACCGCCGCCAGCCGGGCCCACCGCCCCGCCAGGGGCCGACGGGAACGCGCCGGACCACGCCCGGCGCCAAAATTTCTCTCGCTCCAATGCATCTCGCACCCTCTTTTCTGTTTCGAACAATCGGCAACGAACAGGCCATGTTGGGGAATTTCCACTGCACCATGAACTACACGGCCCGCTGCGCCAAGTCAACGCCCGCGCGGCCCCGCGCCCCCCGGCCGGGCCGCGTCCGCTCCCGTTCCGGCTCCTCTTCCCCCGCCCTCCGGAACGCCCCCGGCCCGGGCTTCCCCCGCGCATCTAATAATGTTAGAGTCCGGCCCATGACCGCGCGCATCCTGCTCATCGAGGACGACCAGGCCTTCCAGGGCATGCTCCGCGAGGCCCTGCTCAGCCGGGGCCACGAGGTGAGCTGCGCCTCGCGCGCCGAGGACGGGCTGGCCCGCCTGGGCCAGGAGAGCTTCGACATCGTGCTCACGGACGTCCGCCTGCCGGGCATGTCCGGCCTGGAGGCCGTGCCGCGCCTGCGCGCCGCCGCGCCCGAGGCGGACGTCATCGTGATGACCGCGTTCTCCTCGCGCGAGACCGCCGTGGAGGCCGTGCGCCTGGGCGCGGCGGACTTCTTCGCCAAGCCCTTCTCCCTGGGCGAGATGGAGATCGTCATCCGCCGGGCCCTGGAGCGCCGCAGCCTGCGCGACGAGGTCCTGCGCCTGCGCGAGACCCTGCGCCGCGAGGGCCCGGCCATGCGCATCCTGGGCGAGAGCCCGGCGATCATGGAGGTCCGGGCGCTGGTGGAGCGCGTGGCCCCGCTGGACACCACGGTGCTGGTCACCGGCGAATCCGGCACGGGCAAGGAGCTGATTTCGGACACCATCCGCGCCCTGTCCCCGCGCGCCTCGGGGCCCTTCGTGAAGGTCAACTGCGCGGCCATCCCCGAACACCTGTTCGAGAACGAGCTCTTCGGCCACGAAAAGGGCGCCTTCACCGGCGCGGGCTCGCCGCAGCCCGGCAAGTTCGAGCTGGCCCAGGGAGGGACCATCCTCCTGGACGAGATCGGCGACATGCCGCTGTCCATCCAGCCCAAGCTGCTGCGCGCCGTGGAGCAGAAGCAGGTGGAGCGCCTGGGCGCGCGCCGCCCGCTGGACGTGGACGTGCGGATCATCGCCGCCACCAACCAGGACCTGGCCGGGCTCATCGGCGAGAAGCGCTTCCGCGAGGACCTCTACTACCGGCTCAACGTGGCGGCCATCCACCTGCCGCCGCTGCGCAGGCGCAGGCAGGACGTGCCGCTGCTGGCCGCGCACATGCTGCGGCGCATCGCCGCCACCCTGGGCCTGGGCGTGGAGGACATCGAGCCCGGCGCCCTGGAACTGCTGACCCGCCAGGACTGGCCGGGCAACGTGCGCCAGCTGGCCAACGTCCTGGAAGGAGCGGCCATCGGCGCCACGGGCCGCAGCCTGAGCGCCGAGGACGTGGCCCGGGCCCTGGGCGGCGGCCGCCGCCCCGCGCCGGGCGCCCCGGCCGAGGACGCGCCCCCCGAAGGCGGCCCCATGGACCTGCGCCAGGTGATGCTGGACACCGAGCGCCGCCACCTGGTGGCCGCCCTGCGCCGGACCTCCGGCCGCCAGACCGAGGCCGCCGCCCACCTGGGCCTGACGCCCAAGAACCTCTGGGCCAAGCTGCGCAAGCACGGCATCGACCCCAAGAACCCCGCCTGAGCCGCCGCCGCGCCCGCACGCGCCGCCGCCCTCCCGCCTCCCGGCCGCGCTCCCCGGAGCCGCCGCGTCCCGCCGCCGTGTCCGCCCCCC
>CAYUIN010000169.1:0-5789 GCA_964444695.1 uncultured Desulfocurvus sp. | reverse complement strand
GAGGATCAGCGGCACGGCGACGGCGGGGACGACGAGGGACAGGGGCAGTCCCATGCGCCAGTAGTCGGCGAACCGGTACCCGCCGGGGCCCATGACGAGGGTATTGGACTGGTGTCCGATGGGGGTGAGGAAGGGAGTGGAGCAGCCGATGCAGACGGCCATGAGGAACGGGTCGGGGGAGGCGTCGAAGCCGGTGGCGATGCGCAGTGCGATGGGAGCCATGAGCAGTGCGGCGGCGGCGTTGTTGACGACGTTGGACAGGAGCATGGTGGTGGTGAGCAGCAGTGTGAGTGCCAGGGCGGGGTTTGCGGTGCCTGTGAGTTGGAGCAGGGATTGGGCCAGGGTGTTTGCGCCGCCGGTGGCTTCGAGGGCGTGTCCGACGGGGAACATGGCGCCGAGCAGGATGATGACGGGCCATTCGATGGCTTCGTAGGCATCGCGCAGGCTGATGATGCGGGTCAGGACCATGGCGGCGGCGGCGGCTGTGAGGGCGATCTGCACGGGTGCGAGGCCGAGGGTGGCGGCGAGGACGGCCGTGGCGAAGATGGCGGTGGCGGTGGTGGTGCGGTTGGCGCGGGTGAGCCGCAGGTCGCGTTCGGCCAGGGGGAAGCAGCCCAGTTGGGGGAGCGTCTGGTGTACGGCGTCGGCGGCGCCTTGGAGCAGGAGGACGTCGCCGGGGCGGAAGCGGACGCGGCGCAGTCCTCGGCGCATGGGTTGTCCTTGTCTGGAGACGGCCAGGAGGTTGATGCCGAAGCGGTGCCGGAGGTTGATTTCGCGCACGGTGCGTCCGACGAGCCTGGAGTTGACGCCGACGACGGTCTCCACGAGGTCCATGTTGGAGGAGTGCAGGAACTTGTCGCAGGGGGCGTCTGGGGCGAGGGGGACGGGCCCGGTGCGTTGGTCTTCTTCGAAGACGCGGGCGCAGATGCTTTGGCTGGCGCGCAGGTCGAGCTGTGTGGTTTCGAGGAGCCGTTGCAGGTTGTGCGGTGCGGCTTCGATGACGAGCACGTCGTTTTCGGCGAGGGATTCGTCGTCGGCGGGGATGCCCAGGAGCCGGTCGCCGCGTTCCAGTCCGACGACGACGACGTCGAGGTCCTGGTCGTGCTGGATGGTGCCGACGGTGGTGCCGATGAGCGGCGAGCCCGGGGAGACGCGGACTTCGGTCATGTAGGATTCGATGTTGAAGAGGTCGTCGCGTCCGGGGCCTCGGCGGCGGGGGATGAGCCGCCAGCCGACGAGGAGGATGAAGGCCAGTCCGGCCAGTGCGGTGGCCAGCCCCACGGGCAGGAAGTCGAACATGGCGTAGGGCGCGCCCAGGGCCTGTTGGCGCATGGCGGAGATGATGATGTTGGGCGGCGTGCCGATGAGGGTGGTCAGCCCGCCGAGCAGGGAACCGAAGGCCAGGGGCATGAGGAACAGGGAGGGCGGCCTGTCGCCCGCGCGGGCGATGTGTACGGCGACGGGCATCATCAGGGCCAGTGCGCCGACGTTGTTCATGAATCCCGAAGCCAGGGTCACGAGTGCGGTGAGGGCGGCGAGTTGCAGGGCGAAGGAGGAGCCCAGGCGTCCGACCCAGCGGGCGAGTACGTCCACGACGCCCGCGCTGGACAGGCCCCGGCTGATGACCAGCACGGCGGCCACGGTGACCACGGCGGGGTGTCCGAACCCGGAGAAGGCGTCCTGCGCGGGGACGAGCCCGGCCAGGGTGGTGGCCAACAGGGCCAGGAGCGCCACGAGGTCGTAGCGCAGCCCGCCGTGGATGAACAGCGTCAGCGAGATGGCGAGGATGGCGAAGACGGTGGCTTGTTCGAGCATGGGGACTTCCTGAAGCCCCATGATAGCAGATTATTCGGAGAGCGCCACCAGGCTGGAGAGCATGCCGACGAGGGTCATGCCCGCCACGAGGGCCAGGGAGTGCGCGGGGGGCAGGGCGGTGAAGGTCAGGCTGAGCGGCGGCGTGGCCAGGAAGTCGGCCAGGGCGAGCTGGACGAGCTTGAGCATGCCCAGGGACAGGACGCCGCCCGTGAGGCCCTGTGCCGCGCCGCCGACGAGCAGGGGGAACTGGATGTACCAGCGCGAGGCGCCCACGAGGCGCAGGATTTCCACCTCGTCGCGGCGGCGGGTGAGGGACAGGCGCAGGGTGTTGCCCACCACGAGGGCGCCCACGAGCCCCAGGAGGCCGATGAGCGGCCAGAGCACGGTGCGCGAGAAGCGGGCCCAGGCCTTGGCGAGGTCCAGTTCCAGGGCGCTGAAGTGGACCTCGGCGACGTGGGGCATGGTTTCCAGGCGGCGCAGGGTCTGCTGCGCGAAGAGGTCGGGGTCGCCGCCGGGCGCGTCGAAGTAGACGACGGCCGTGGGCGGCAGGGGGTTGTCGCGGGACAGTTCCGCCAGGGCCTTGGCGCCGTTTTTCAGGGCGCCGCCCAGTTCGTCCAGGGCCTGGTCCGGGGTGTAGGTGCGGACCTCGCGGAAGTGCGGCAGCGCGGCGAGGTCGCGCCACTGGGCGCGGACGTCCTTCATGGGGGCGTCTTGTTTCCAGTAGACCTGGAACACGAATTCGCCGCTGGCGGAGAGCAGTTCGTTGTTGAGGTTCACGACCACGAGCAGGAACAGTCCGGCCAGGAAGGCGGTGAGGGTCACGGCGCACAGGGTGAGCAGCTGGGCCAGGGGGTTGCGGCGCAGGTCGGCCAGCCCGCGCAGGGTCAGGCGCAGCAGGCGGGCGATCATGGGCCCTCCCGGTGCGGGGCGTGGTCGGTGCCCGGCGGTTCCAGGTCCGGGGAGGACCAGTTGGCGCCGGTGATCTGCCCGTCCACGAGTTCCAGGCGCTTGGCGCCGGGCACGGAGGCCACCACGTCGCGGTTGTGCGTGGCGAGGATCACGGTGGTGCCGAAGGTGTGGAACTGCTTGAAGACTTCCATGAGGTGCATGGCCAGGTCGCGGTCCAGGTTGCCCGTGGGCTCGTCGGCCAGCAGCAGCTGCGGGTTGACGACGATGGCCCGGGCGATGGCCACGCGCTGCTGTTCGCCGCCGGAGAGCTCGGCGCAGGCGCACAGGGCCTTGCGGTCCAGCCCCAGGCTGCGCAGCACGGCGCTGACGCGTTTGATGATCGTGGTCCGGGGCATGCCGCGCACTTCCAGGGGCAGGGCCACGTTGTCGGCCACGCTGCGTTCGGGGAGGATGCGGAAATCCTGGAACACGACGCTGACCTGGCGTCGCAGCTGCGGGATGCGCCCGCCCGGGAGGTTCTTGAGGGAGAAGCCCGCGACCTCGGCCTCGCCGCGCAGCAGGGGCAGGGAGCCGTAGAGCAGGCGCAAGAGGGTGGTCTTGCCCGCGCCGGACGGGCCGGACAGGAACAGGAACTCACCCTTGTTCAGGGAGAAGCTGATGTTTTTCAGGGCCCAGTGCGTGCCGAAGTTGTGCGACACGTGCCGGACCCGGACCATAGGCGCGGCGTTTGGTTCCATCGTGGTGCCAGTGGTAGCGCATCCCGGCGGCCAGGGCAATGGGGCGGGGGCGATGCGGTCGGCTGGCGGCGATGAAGCGCGGCGCTCGGCGGGCGCTGGGCTAGACGGCGGAGCGCCTGGCCAGGGAGCGGAAATCGGCCAGGGCCTCGCTCTGGGCCAGGACGCGGGTGGCGTCCGCCTGCTCGTAGTGGTCCAGCAGCAGGGAGACGACCTCGGCGTCCAGGGAGTGGTTGCGGGCCAGGGTGCCGAGCACGGCGGCGGCCTCCTCGCGGGTCATGCCCGCGCGGTAGGGCCGGTCTTCGGCCAGCGCGGTGAACACGTCGGCCACGGCCAGGATGCGCGCGCCCGTGTCCAGCTCGCCTTCGGACAGGCGGGACGGGTAGCCGCCGCCGTCCAGGCGCTCGTGGTGCTGGGAGGCCCAGCGCCCGGCGCGGTCCAGGCCGGGGATGGCGCCGAGGATGGCCGCGCCGTAGTCCGCGTGGCGGCGGATGGCGTCGAACTCCTCCGTGGACAGGGGCGTGGATTTGTCCAGCAGGCGGGTGGGCACGCCGAGCTTGCCCACGTCGTGCAGGTTGCCGGAAACGAACAGCAGGTTGGCCTCGCCGGGAGCCATTCCGGCCAGCAGGGCCAGGTCCCGCGCGGTGACGGCCACGCCCCGGGAGTGGGTGGCCGTGAAGCGGCTGCGGAAGTCGATGACCTGGGCGAACAGGCCGGAGAAGGCCACCAGCTCGCCTTCGCCCATGATCCTGTCCCTGGGGGCGGCCAGGGGCCGCAGCTCGGCCAGCAGCTCGGCGGCCGGGGCCTCGACGTCGGCGGTCAGGGGCGTGCCGCAGAGCAGTTCCCCGGCGGCCCGGACGGTCCGGGGCTCGAAGCGCAGCCCGGCGGAGCGGCCCAGGATGGCGCGCATCTCCTGCGGGTTCGGGCAGGACGGCCCCGCGCCGCGCAGCAGCACGTCGATGCGGTCGGCGACGTGGATCAACCCGGCCAGGCGCAGCACGCGGTCCGTGGCCCGGATGCGGGGGGCCTCTTCGTGGCGGTGGTGGTGCCAGCGCACGATGTCGGCCACCTCGGCAAAGGGCGCGAAGCCGCAAAGCAGGGTCGCGCCGATGGCGCTGTGGGCCAGGGACTCGGTCTCGAAGGCCAGCGTGTCCAGCCGCGTTTCCAGGGAGAAGGCGCCGATGTCGTGCAGCAGCGAGGCCAGGATCAGGTCGGCCACGTCCTCGCCGGGCAGGCCCATGTGCCGCGCCAGGCGCGCGGCCACGAGGCCCGTGCGCAGGTGGTGGTTGACCACGGCGGGGCTGATGAGGTCCAAGGCGGCGGAAAGACCGCCCACAAGGTCGAAGAGCGGGACGCGGCAGGACGGGGGGAGGACCGTACCGCTGTCGCCGGAAAGGGGGGAGGCGCTGTCGAAATTCATTGCATATCCATGACCCGGGAAGCCCCTCGTATATGATTGATGGGCCAAAGGTAAAGGGGCGTGAACCTAGAAAAATATAATCGACATGATATGAAATGTATACCGAAGATGAAATGCCGCTTGATAATGACGGGAATCCGGGCGGTTGGGGCCGCCGGTCCGCTGCCTCCCGGGCCGGGCCCGGGCGCTACCCCGGCGGCCTGATTTGGGGTAGGACCGGAACACGGGGAGTGCACACCCACAAAGGAGCGATCATGGTCATCTGCTTTTTCGGCGACTCGCTGACCCTGGGCACCGGAGACCAGGCCTGCCTGGGCTGGGCCGGACGGATCTGCGTGCCGCACGTGGCCCGGGGCCGGGCCCTGACGTACTACAACCTGGGCATCCGCAAGGACTCCAGCCGCGAAATCCTGGCCCGCTGGAAGGACGAGGCCGCCCGCCGCGCCCTGCCCGGCTTCGAGACCCGCCTCGTCTTCGCCTTCGGCACGGCCGATACCGTCAACCGCGACGGCCGCCGCAACGTGGAGGCCGCACAGACCGAGGCCAACACCGAAACCCTGCTGGCCGAGGCGACCAGGGACCACGAGGTGCTGTTCGTGGGCCCGCCGCCCGTGGCAGGCGCGGAACACACCGCCCGCAACCGCGAGATCAACCAGATCCTGGGCACCGTCTGCGCACGCCACGGCGTGCCCTACTTCGACCTCTTCCAACGGCTGGTCGGCTCCAATACCTACCTCGCCGACGTGGCCGCCAACGACAACGTCCACCCCCGCGCCGCCGGATACGCCGAAATGGCCGAATTCATCTCCACCTGGCCCGCCTGGCAGGACTGGGTCCAAGACTGACCCCCGCCGCGCCGCGCCCCCGGCGCCAGGGTGAATGCCTCCGGCGGCCAGGGCTCCGCCCTGGAC
>CAYUIN010000168.1:0-5791 GCA_964444695.1 uncultured Desulfocurvus sp. | reverse complement strand
CTCTCCCCCCACCCCCTCCAAAATGCGCTCTTTGGGGGATGTGGGGTTGGTTTCTGGTGAGCGGAAAAACGCAGGGGGAAGATGTAGCGCGTATCGGGCAAAGGTTCAATGCGGGGGTTTGGGCTGGAGGCGGTGCGCCGCCGCCCAAGACGAAAAAGGAGGCCGACCTCAGCCGACCTCCCCGTAAAACCCTTCCCCAATCTCGGGATTCTTAAGGGCCAGAGCCCTTGAGCCGCCGGAGGCAAACATCCTGACGCCGGCCAACCGTCCCGGCCTAATGCGCCTCGCCCCAGTTCACCCCGGCTCCGCAGTCCACGGCCAGGGGCACGTCCAGCTGCATGACGCCGGTCATCAGTTCGGCCAGGCGCGCGCCTGCGGCCTGGGCGTTGTCCGTGGGGCATTCCAGGAGCAGTTCGTCGTGGATCTGCAGGATCAGCCGGGCGTCCAGGCGTTCCAGTTCGGGGTCCTGGTCGGCGCGGAGCATGGCGAGCTTGATGATGTCGGCGGCGGAGCCCTGGACGCGGGTATTGATGGCCTGGCGGCGGGCCAGGGAGCGTTCCTGCTGGTTGTTGGTGTTGATGTGCGGCAGCAGGCGGCGGCGACCGGCCAGGGTGGTGACGAAGCCGTGTTCGCGGGCGTCGTCCTCCACGGACTGGTAGAAGTCGCGCAGCCCGGGGAGGCGTTCGAAGTAGCGCTCGATGAAGCCTTTGGCCTCGGTGAGGGTGATGCCCAGTTCGGCGGACAGGGATTGCGGTCCCATGCCGTAGATCAGGCCGAAGTTGATGGTCTTCGCGCCGCGCCGTTCGTCGGGGGTGATGGCGTCCGGGGCCTTGTCGTGGAGGATGGCGGCGGTGCGGGAGTGGATGTCCTGGCCGCTGCGGAAGGCCTCCAGGAGCGCGGGTTCCTGGGAGAGGTGGGCCAGGACGCGCAGTTCGATCTGGGAGTAGTCGGCCGCGACGAGCAGTCGGCCTTCGGGCGCGATGAAGCAGGCGCGCATGCGCGAGCCCATGTCGCCCCGGATGGGGATGTTCTGGAGGTTGGGGTTGGAGCTGGACAGGCGGCCGGTGGCGGTGGCGAGCTGGTTGAAGGTGGTGCGGATGCGTCCGTCCGGTCCGGCGGCCCTGGGCAGGGGTTCGAGGTAGGTGGAGCGCATCTTTTCGAGTTTGCGCCAGGCCTGGATGTCCTCGATGATGGGGTGTTCGCGGCGGATTTTTTCCAGGACGTCGAAGGAGGTGGAGGGCAGCCCGCCGGGGGTCTTGCCGCGCGGCTTGAGGCCCAGGTCGGTGAACAGGACCTCGGCCAGCTGTTGGCTGGAGCGCAGGTTGAAGTCGCGCCCGGCCTGGTCCTTGATGCGCGTGGTCAGGGCGTCCAGCTCGGCGGTGACCTCGCTCAGGAAGTCGGCCAGGGCGTGCTGGTCGATGAGGATGCCCCGGCGCTCCATGCGGGCCAGGACGGCGATGAGCGGGGTTTCGAGGTCGCGCATCAGGTCGGCGAGGTTTTCGGCGGTCAGGCGTTCGGCCAGGGCGCGGCCCAGGGCGGCGGCGGTGCGGGCCTGTCCGGCCACGGGTTCGACCAAAAGTTCCGGGGCCAGGCGGCGGGTCAGGCGCTCCCAGGAGTAGTTGCGGTCCTCGGGGGAGAGCAGGTAGGCGGCCAGTCCGAGGTCGAACCAGCGGTCCTGGGGCAGGGCGGCCCAGTCGGGGTCGGCGGCCAGCAGGGCCTTGGCGTCGGGGGTGGCCACGGCCTCGGCCGCGGCCAGGCGCTCGGCCAGGGCGCGCACGGGGCCGGGGGTGCGCCATTCGTCGTCCAGCCCGACGAGGAAGGCGGCCTCGCCGGAGTCGGGGTCCGGCTCGGGGATCAGGCCCACGGTGCGCCCGGCGGGGTCGGGCAGGGCGGCGGGACCGTTGGCCTCCTGGACGTCGGCCTCTTCGGGCGCGGGCGCGGGGCGCATCTCGAACAGGGTGCCCTGCTGCTCGGCGGGCTTGGGTTTGGGCTTGGCGGCCTTGGGCGCGGCGGGCGCGGCGGCGGGCGCCGGGGCCTTGGCGGCCTTGCCCACGACGGTGGGCAGCTCGCGCAGCAGGGTGCGCAGTTCGAATTCGCGCAGAAAGTCTTCCATGGCCGGGGCGTCGGGCGCGGCGCAGGCGAACTCGTCCAGGCTCGCGTCCGGGCAGGCGGCGGTGTCCAGGGTGGTCAGGCGGCGGTAGAGGAAGGCGTCCTCGATGTGTTCCTGCAGTCGTTTCCTGAGCGCCGGGGAGAAGTCGCCGCCGCCCTTGATCAGGGTCTCCTTGAGGGCTTCCAGGGTCGGGGCCTGGGCCATGATGGTGTCGGCGGTCTTGGGCCCGACCTTGGGGATGCCGGGGATGTTGTCCGCGCTGTCGCCGATGAGGGCCTGGTAGTCGGGCCACTGGGCCGGGGTCAGGCCGGTGGCCTTGGTGAACTCGTCCAGGGTGGTCAGGGTGTCCTTCTTGGAGCCCGGGTCCCAGAGCACCACGGACGTGTCCAGGCACTGCTTGAGGTCCTTGTCCGCGCCGACGATGACCACGGGGCGCTGGGCCTTGAAGCGGGCGGCCAGGGCGGCGATGCAGTCGTCGGCCTCGTTGCCCTGGCTGACCACGACCTTGAAGCCCATCAGCCCGATGGCGCGCATCACGTGGTCGATCTGCTTTCTGAGGTCGTCGGGCATGGGCGGGCGCTGGGCCTTGTAGGGCTCGAACATCTCGTGGCGGAAGGTGGGCCCGTGCCCGTCGAAAAAGAATCCCGCGTAGCGCACGCCCTCGGTGCGCAGCAGGCCGTACATCATGCGCACGAACATGAACACGGCGTTGGTGGGGAAGCCGTCGGAGCGGGCGATGCCCGGGTTGGCGTAGAAGAAACGGTACAGGAAGGCGTGGCCGTCCACGAGGTAGACGGGGTCCTTGTCCAGTCCGAGGCGCTCTTTGATCGACATGCGGGGGCCTCCCGGGGGATGCGTTGGGGCCGTTTTGGGGCGGCGGTGGGCGGGGCTCGGTTCCTGGGCCGGGGCCGTGACGGCGCGCGGCCGTGGCGGGCGGGGCCCCTGTGCCGTCTGCCTCGCCGCGCTCCGGCGACCCGGGGAACGGGTGATCGCGGCTAGGGCTGTTCCGGCGCGGGGTCGGGTTTCTTGGTGCGTTTGCGCTTGGTCTGCAGACGTTTCCAGACGAAGGCCTCCACCGAGGAGGCGCCCTCGGCGGCGGACACCGGGAACTCGGCCCGGGCGGCGTTCACGCGCCCGCCCGCGGAGCCGATGTCCTCGAAGCAGCGCTTGGCGAACTTGCCCATGTCCCGGCGCAGGCCGTCGCCCCGGAAGATGACGATGGCCTTGTCGTCCACCGTGCCGGACACGGCCGTCCAGGACCGGCCCTGCACGCGCAGGAACAGGTCCGCCAGCAGCACCAGGATGTCCGGGCTCTCCACGTGTTCCAGAAAGGCGAACAGCCCGTCGCCCGCCAGGCGCATCTTGAAGTAGGCCTGGCAGAAGTAGCGCAGCCATTCCAGCTGGAATTCGGAGCGGTAGATCTTTCTGAGCAGCAGCGTGTCCGCGAACTTGTTCAGGTACTGGAAGGCGCGCAGGTCGGCCTCGCAGAAGGCCCGCTCAAAGGACGAGGTGTCGGTCTTGATGCCGTACTGCAGGGCCGTGGCCAGGAACTTTCCGGGCCGGATGCCCAGGTTGTACAGGTATTCCGTGAGCAGGCTGGAGTTGGCGCCGTACTCGGGCTCGATGTGCGTGAATTCGGCCTCGAAGGGGTGCGACTCGCTGCGCGGGTGGTGGTCGATGACGATGGTGTACTTGAGGGCGGCGAGGTCCGGGTGGTGGTGCGGCTGCGAGTCCACCAGGGCGAATTTGTCGTACTGCGCGCTCAGGTTGGGGGTCATCTTGCGGGTCGGGATGCGCAGGCAGGCGATCATCTCCAGGTTGTCCGGCCGGGAGATCTCGTTGACGTGGGCGATGCCCACGTCCTGCACGCGGTGGACCATGATCCGCTTCAGCGCCATGGCCGAGGCCAGGGCGTCGGGATCGGCGTTCACGGCGATCAGCCAGCGCTCCTGTTTCTTGAACAGTCCGAGCAGGTCTTCGAGCCTGGGCAGGGTGCGGAAATATGCCACGTGTCAGTTCTCCGGAAGCCTGAGCGGACGGCCCGCCACGACGAGCACCGCCTCGGCGCTGCGACGCGCCAGTTCGCGGTTGAGCGCCCCCAGGGCCCGCACGAAGGCGCGGACCTCGGCCGTGGGCGCGACGGGCCCCAGGCCCGTTTCGCAAGAGACGATGATGACACGGGTGGGGCCCATGCCGTCAAGGGCGGCCAGCAGCGCGGCGCTCCGCTGGTCGAGGTTCCCGGCCGCCATGCAGGCGTAGAGCCAGAAATCCAGGCTGTCCACCAGCACCGCCGCGTAGCGACCGGCGGCCCCGGCCAGGGCCTCGGGCAGGTCCGTGGTCACCTCGCGCACCGGGACGTCCGGCCCGCGCTCGCGACGGTGGGCCTCGATCTGCGCCCGGAAGCCCGGGTCCAGGGCCTGGCCCGTGGCCACGAACAGCACCGGCCCGGACTCGCGCGCGAGCAGCCCCAGGGCGTGGTCGGATTTGCCCGACTTCTCCCCGCCCAGGACCAGGGTCAGTCCGCCTCGGCGTTCGCTTTCGTCCACTCGGCCAGCCACTCCACCGAGGCCGTCAGCCCCGCCAGTTCGAACACTTCGATCATCCGCACCGCGTCATGCGGCGCGCGCGCCCACAGCTCCCGCAGCCCGGCCCGGCCTGCCGCGTCCAGCTCCGGCAGCGGCCGGTGCCGCGCCCTGCCGCCGCGCAGGCCCCCGGGCGCGTACAGGTGCAGCATGCGCACCCGCGCCCAGTCCCGGGCATGGGCCGGGACCTGCTGTTTGTATGCCAAGAGATGCCCCAAGTCCAGGCACAGCGAGAGCCCCAAATCCCGCGAAAGCGCGTACCACGGCCCGGGATCGACGCCCTCGACGTTCTCCAGCAGCAGGTCCGCCGGGTCCAGCCCCTGCGCGGCCCAGCGCCGGGCCAGCGCCGTCAGCGCCTCCTCCGCCTCCGCTCCCCCCGGCGGATGCAGCACGAAGCCCCACGGCCGCAGATGCGCCGTCTTCTCCACCAGCCCGGACACCGCCGCCCACACCGCGTCCGCCCCGGCCGCCCACGGCAGGTCCAGCGGCAGGTGCACGTGGTACGTCAGCCCCAGCCCCGCCAGGTCCCCGGCCAAATCCGCCTCGCCGTAGTCCAGGCAGGCCCGCGTTTCGAACAGCAGCAGCCCGACCTCCGGCGCCGTGCCCGCCAGCACCCGGCAGTTCGCGGCCACCGTGCCGGGCACCACGAAGGACGGCGCGGCCCAGCGCACGCCCAGGCCCTTCAGTTTCTTCGCGGCACGCCGATACGACTTGTACGGGGCGGCGGTCAAATCTGCCGGGTTTCCGGCTCCCGGGGCGGACGGTCTCTCCACGCTCCCTCCAAAACCCGCCGCGACCGCAGGGAAAACCGCGCGGGGTACGATCCTTGCTCCATCCCCCGCATCCCGAACCCTCGGGCCACGGAGTCGCCATGCAGCTTTTCAGACACTCCCTTCAACACCATTTCAACCCCCTGCACATCTACTGCAGGCTGCGCGACATCGGCATGGCCGCCCCCTTCTCGCTGGCCATCAGCGCGCTGTACGAGCGGTACGTGTACCGCTTCCTGGGGTGAGAACGGGAGGCCTCCGGCGGCTGGGCTCCGCCCAGACCCGCTCAAGGGGATAATCCCCTTAAGAATCCCTGCATTGGGCCGCCT
>CAYUIN010000167.1:0-5797 GCA_964444695.1 uncultured Desulfocurvus sp. | reverse complement strand
GTGGCGCGAGTGGAGCGCCGAGGCCCACGTTTCGGGCAAGCTGCATTTCGACGACATGGTCTTTCTCGGCATGCGTTCGCTGCTGCGGTGCGGCGAGCTGCTTCATTTGGAGGCGCCCGGTGACAGTTTGCCTACTTCAAGGCGGAATCCTTTGGGCGCGCGTCCTGGTTCAGACTGGCCCCAACGAAGGCGGCAAATTTTGATTTTGGAACATGAGATGGATAAGTTGAAGGGAACGTATTGGGCCGAGCGAACTGCATAGGCCTGTGTCTACGGCTCATGAGTTGGCAAAACGTCCAGACACGACGAAAGGGCTGCAAGTCATGCTTGCAGCCCTTTGAAATATGGCGCGCCAGGGAGGGATCGAACCCCCGGCCGTCGGCTTAGAAGGCCGATGCTCTATCCATCTGAGCTACTGGCGCGTTGGGAGGTGCGACTTATATGCCATGTTCCAAGGCCCGGTCAAGGGATCGCGAGGAGGCGGTACCCGGCTTGGACGGGTGGTTTCCTGGCCCGCCGCGATTTTTGCCGTGGAAGAGGCGCGGCGGCTGTGCTAGGCTTGCCGGAGGCGCCCTTGAGGGGGACGCGCGGGGCTTGATGCGGCAGGATGGGTACGCCGCCTCGGCGCCGGACGCGCGGTCACGGGCGCGACACAGGGAGGGCGCATGAAATTCAAGGTGCTGGGCTGCTCCGGCTCGCGGCTGCCGGGGCACGGGCTGACGTCGTACTGCATCGACGGCTCCGTGCTCGTGGATGCGGGGGCCGTGTGCGGCTATATGGACATGGACGCCCAGATGGCGATCACGGACATCCTGCTCTCGCACTCCAACCTCGACCACAGCAAGGACATCCTGTTCCTGGCGGACAATATCGTCCCGGCCGTGTATCGCGGCGAGCGCCCGGGGGTGGCCGTCCGCTCCCAGCCCGGCGTGCTGGACAGCCTGCGCAAGCACCTGCTCAACGACGACATCTGGCCGGACTTCTCGCGCCTGCCCTCGGCGGACAACCCGGCCCTGCGCCTGGAACCGCTGACCCTGAACAGGCCGTTTTGCGTCGGCGCCCTGGAGGTCCTGGCCTTCCACGTGCCCCATTCCGCCGGGTCCACGGGCTACCTGATCAGCGGCCAGGGGCCCACGGCCAGCGTGGCCATCACCGGGGACACGGGCGCCGAGGCCGATTGGCCCGATTTCCTGAACACCTGCGGGCGCCCGGTGCACAACCTGGTGGTGGAGTGCTCCTTCCCCAACGAAATGGAGCCCCTGGCCCGCATTTCCGACCACTTGACCCCGCGCCTTCTGCGCCGCATGCTCGAACGCCTGGACCGCGTGCCCCGGCTGTTCATCACGCACATCAAGGCCGCCTACGCCACCCAGGTCCAGGAGCAGCTCCAGTGCGAGCTGGCCGACTACGCCTATCACCTGCCTCGCAAGGGGGATTCCTACGTCTTCTAACTTCGCGTCCTTTTCGGACTTCCGCGCCCACCTGGACGGCCTGGGCCTGTTCCACATGGACCTCGGCCTGGACCGCGTGGCCCACGCCCTGCGCGCCCTGGGGCTGACGCGCCCGCCGTTCGCCGTGGTCCAGGTCGTGGGCACCAACGGCAAGGGCTCCACCTCCCGCGTGCTGGCCGAGATCATGCGCGCCCACGGCCTGCGCACCGGGCTGTACACCTCCCCGCACTTCGTCTCCTTCCGCGAACGGGTGCTGGTGGACGGGCGGATGCTCACCGAGGCCGCCTGGACCCGGCTGGCCAACGAGGTCATGGCCGCCTCGCCGCCGGACGGGCTGACCTATTTCGAGCTGCTGACCGTGCTGGCCGTGGCCGCCTTCGCCGCCGCCGGGTGCGAGGCCGTGGTCATGGAAGCGGGGCTTGGCGGCCGCTGGGACGCCACCACCGCCCTGGAGGCGGACTGCACCGCGTTTTCCGTCATCGGCCTGGACCACGTCGGCGTCCTGGGCGACACCGTGCAGGCCATCGCCCGCGACAAGGCCGGGGCCATGCGCCCGGGCGTGCCCGCCGTAAGCGGGCCGCAGCCCGGCGAGGCCCTGGACGCCCTGCGCGACGCCGCCGAGGGGGCGGGCGCTCCGTTCTCCCTGGCGCGGGACGTGGCGGATTTCGCGGCCCTGGGCACGGAGCCCGCCATGGCCGGGGCCCACCAGCGCCGCACCGCCCACCGGGCCCGGGCGGCCTGGACCGTGCTGGCCGGGCGGCGGGGCTGGGCCGTGGACCGCGCGGCCTGCGCCCGGGCCGTGGCCGCCGCGCGCCTGCCGGGCCGCTACCAGTACGTGGAGGACGGCGCCGGCGGCACGGACCTGCTGCTGGACGGCGCCCACAACCCCCAGGGCCTGGACGCCCTGGCCCAGACCCTGGCGGCGGACAGCCAGCGCCCCACGGCCATGATCTTCGCCTGCATGGCGGACAAGCCCGTGGCGGCCATGCTGCACCTGGCCGGAGCGCTGTGCGACGGCCCCGTGCTGCTGCCCGCCCTGACGGGCAACGAACGCGCCCTGGCCCCGGCCCGCATCGCCGAGGTCCTGGGCCCGCGCTCCGAGCCGCTGCCGCACCTGGCCGCCGCCCTGGAACGCGCGCGCGGCTTCATGCCCGGCCCGGTGCTGGTCTGCGGCTCGCTGTACCTGCTGGGCGAATACTTCGCCCTGCGCCCGGACCTGCTGGGCATCCCCGGCCCGGACCTGGACCCGTTCGCCGCGCGCTGAGCCCGGGCCGGACGCGGGCGTCCGCTTGACCGCGCCCCGGCCCCGGTGCGCGAAACTGACGATGCCGCGCGGGGTTGCGGGCCCGGCGGGGACAGGATAGCATCCTCGCCACGCCTCGCGGCCCCTGCCGCGCGGCGCGCACCTCAACAGGACGCCGCCGATGCAGAACCTTTTCCGCCTGCTGCCCAGCGTGGACGCCGCGCTGGCCGAGCTGACCGCCGACCCCAACCTGGCCGCGCTGCCGCGCACGCTGCTGCGCGACCTGGTCAACGACTTCCTGGCCAGCCTGCGCGAGGACATCCGCGCCGGGCGCGTCGCCTCCCCGGACGAACTGGCCCCCGCCGCGCTGCGCCCGGCCCTGGCCGCCTTCGCCCGCGCCGGAGCCCGCCCGCACTTCCGCCGCGTGCTCAACGCCACCGGCGTCGTCATCCACACCAACCTCGGCCGCTCCGTGCTGGCCGACGAGGCCATGGACGCCGTGCGCGACGCCTGCGCCCACTATTCCAACCTCGAATTCTCCCTGGCCACGGGCGAGCGGGGCAGCCGCTACAGCCACGTCGAGGCCCTGCTGGCCCGCATCACCGGCGCCGAGGCCGCCCTGGTGGTCAACAACAACGCCGCCGCCGTGATGCTCGTCCTGGACACCATGGCCAAGGGGCGCGAAGTCGTGGTCTCGCGCGGGCAGCTGGTGGAGATCGGCGGCTCGTTCCGCATCCCGGACGTGATGGCCAAGTCCGGCGCCACCCTGGTGGAGGTCGGGGCCACCAACCGCACCCACCCCCACGACTACGAAAACGCCATCGGCGAGAACACCGCCGCCCTGATGAAGGTCCACTGCTCCAACTTCCGGCTCATCGGCTTCACCAAGGAAGTGAGCGCCGAGGAGCTGGTGGCCATCGGCGCGCGCCACGGGCTGCCCGTCATCGAAGACCTGGGCAGCGGCAATTTCTCCGACCTGGGCGGCGGCGCGCTGGCCGAGCCCACCGTGCAGCAGGTCGTGGCCGCCGGGCTGGACGTGGTCACCTTCTCCGGAGACAAGGTCCTGGGCGGGCCGCAGGCGGGCATCATCGTCGGCCGCGAGCCCTGGATCGCCAAGATCAAGAAGAACCCCATGAACCGCGCCCTGCGCATCGACAAGATGACCCTGGCCGCCCTGGAGGCCACGCTGCGCCTGTACCTGGACCCGGAGACCGCCCGCCGCCGCGTGCCCACCCTGCGCATGATCACCGCCGAGCCCTCGGAACTGGCCCGCCGCGCCGCGAACCTCGCCCGGCGCCTGCGCCGCGAACTGGGCGCCGCCGCCGTGGTGTCCACCGCCCCCGGCGCCTCGCGCGTGGGCGGCGGCTCCTTCCCGGAACGCGACCTGGGCACGACCCTCGTGGGCGTGACCCCCGCCGACGGGCGCGGCGCCGAGGCCCTCAAGGCCGCCCTGCTGCGCACCGACCCGCCCCTGGTGGGCCGCATCGAGGAGGACGCCTTCCAGCTCGACCCGCGCACCCTGACCGACGCCGAATTTTCCCTCGTGGCCTCCGCCCTGCGGCAGGCCCTCGGACTCTAGACCGCACTACCAAGGAGACGCCGCATGGCCGCCAAGAAAGACCTGAAATACGAGATCAAGAACTGCTGGGACGTGTACAACGCCCCGCGCCAGCGCAAGGAGATGGACGCCCTCACCGCCCGCTACCTGCACTTCCTGTCCACCTGCAAGACCGAGCGCGAGACCATCGCCTACGTCCGCGAACGCGTGGAAAAGGCCGGTTACAAGAACGACCTCAAAGGCTCCCTGACCTGGCGCGAGATGCGCGGCAAGACCATGTTCCTGGCCCGGCGCGGCAGGCGCCCCCTGGCCGAGGGCGTGCGCCTCGTCGGCGCCCACGCCGACACCCCGCGCCTGGACCTCAAGCAGCACCCCCTGTACGAGGAATGCGCCGTGGGCCTGGCCAAGACCCACTACTACGGCGGCATCCGCAAGCACCAGTGGTTCGCCCGGCCCCTGGCCCTGCACGGCGTCATCGTCCGCGCCGACGGCAAGGTCGTGCCCGTGAACATCGGCGAGGACGCCTCCGACCCCGTGTTCACCGTCCTCGACCTGCTGCCCCACCTGGCCTACGGGCAGATGGAAAAGACCGTGGACAAGGCCTTCGAGGCCGAAAAGCTGAACATCGTCTTCGGACACGCCCCCGCCGCCAAGGACAAGGACGCCGACGCCGACAAGGCCCGCGTCAAGCAGAACGTCCTGACGCTGCTCAACGCCAAGTACGGCATCGTGGAGGAAGACCTGTTCTCCGCCGAACTGCAGATCGTCCCCGCCGGGCCCGCGCGGCCCGTGGGCCTGGACGGCTCGCTCATCGGCGGCTACGGGCAGGACGACCGCATCTGCGTGTTCACCGCCCTGGAGGCCCTGCTGTCCTCCAAGACCCCGGAACACACCCAGGTGGTGCTGTTCTGGGACAAGGAGGAGATCGGCTCCGACGGCGCCACCGGCGCCAAGAGCCTGTTTTTCGAATACTGCATGGAAGACCTGACCCGCGCCTGGGCCCCGCGCACCAGGCTGCCGGAAGTGTTCCTGAACACCAAGGCCGTCTCCGCCGACGTGCACGGCGCTTTGGACCCTGACTATCAGGACGTTCATGAAAAGCTCAATTCCTCGCTCATCGGCCACGGCCCGGTGTTCTGCAAGTTCACCGGCCACCGGGGCAAGGTCGGCGCCAACGACGCCCACGCCGAGTACGTCGGGTTCCTGCGCACCATCCTGAACAAGGCCGGGATCCCCTGGCAGATGGCCGAGCTGGGCCGCGTGGACCTGGGCGGCGGCGGCACCGTGGCCAAGTTCCTGGCCGTGTACGGCATGGACATCATCGACTTCGGCCCCGGCGTCCTGTCCATGCACTCGCCCTTCGAGATCAGCTCCAAGGCCGACCTCTACGCCACCATGCTCGCCTACCGCGAGTTCCTGCAAAGCTGACCCGCCCCGCGCCCACCGCGCGCGCCCCGTCCAGGGGCGCGCGCGGGCGACGCGCCGCGACGGCCTGGGCGGACGGCGCGGGACCGGGGCGAGACGGGAAGGCCTCCGGCGGCTGGG
>CAYUIN010000166.1:0-5812 GCA_964444695.1 uncultured Desulfocurvus sp. | reverse complement strand
GTAGCGGATTTCCAGATACGCCCCCGGCCCCACGGCGGCGCCCCCGGCGCGCACGCGGTCCAGCACGCGGCGCACCTGGCCCGCCACCTGGCGCGCGGGCTCCAGGGCGCGCAGGGCCGGATATTCCGCCGGGCGCAGCGACAGCCATTGCCGCGCGTCGCCCAGCACCTCGCGCCGCCCCCGCAGCAGGGAGCGCGCGTTGTCCAGCGGGTCGCGCACCATGTGCACGAACAGCGCCGAGGGGAAGACCCCGGCCAGAAATTCCAGGTGCAGCCCGCAGATGGTGTTCTTGAAGCCCATGGGCCCGCCCAGGATGCGCTCCATGGCCGCCACCTCGCGGCGCAGGGCGGCCGTGTCCACGGCGGCCAGGGCGGCGGGGTCGGCCTGGTGCGTCTCGCCGCCGGGCAGCCAGCGCGCCCAGAAGTTGCCGAACTCGTGCGGGTCGCCGGGGTGGTCCGTACGCCCGTAGCTGGAGGCGGCCTCCCCGCCCGCCGGGGGCGGGACGATACCCAGGGAGCGGTGCAGCGCGGCGCCCACGGCGGGCGCGTTCCAGAACCGGGCCATGACGTTGGATACGCCCGTCACCAGCCCCGTGCGCGCCAACAGCTGCGACAGCACCGTGGTGCCCGAGCGCGGCACGCCGACCACGAAGACCACGGGCCGCGCGGGCGCCGCCGCCTCCCCGGCCAGGGCCGCGCCCAGGGGCGCCAGGGCCTCGTTGGCCCGCCGCAGCACGTCCTCGATCCGCGGATCGGAACGGAACCGCGGGCTGCGCTCTGGTTCGAGCATCATGCCTCCTCCCAGCGGTAGGTCTCCCGAAACACGCCCAGCGCGCCGAAGCCCTCCTTGAACAGGAACAGTTGCGGCCGGGCCACCTGCATGTGCGTGGTGGTGCCGAAATCGAACCAGGCGTCGCCCGCGCGGGCGGCGTCGCGCAGGGTCTCGGCCACCAGCAGGCTCAGGGCCTGCGCCTGGCGACCGCGCGCGGTCTGGGCCAGGTAGAACGAACTGTCCACGCGCTCCGTGGCGCGCAACAGGGCGATGCCCGCCACGGGCTCGCCGTCCGGGGCCAGGGCCACATGGGTCCGCACCTCGCCGGGGCACAGGGCGACCAGGGCGCGCCACTGGTCCAGGGTGTGCGTGGCCTGGGCGCCGTGGCGGTCCATGGTGCCTTCCAGAACGGGCCAGAACTCGCCGGGTTCCACGTCCCGGCGCAGGCGCACGCCCAGGCGCTCGGCCTTGCGCGCGGCGTTGCGGGCCCGGGGACGCATGCCCGCGTCCACGTCCGGCCCGAGCGGCACCACGCTGGACACGTCGCGGTTGGCCAGGGCGAACCCGCACTCCACCAGGGCGTGGCGGAAGGTGTCGCAGGGCACCGCATGGCACGGCCCCACGGGCAGAGTCATGGTCAACGAGCGCGCGCCCAGGCCGCGCACGGCGTCCACGATGGCCCGCGCCGCCGCCACGGATTCGGCATAGCCCGGGGGCGCGGCGAACACGGGCCCGCCGTAGCTGGCCCCGTAGGGCGAGCGCGCGGCGTCGCCGTCCACGGCCAGGGGCAGCACGCCCAGCAGCGCCCCGCCCTTGCGCAGCTCCAGGTGCCGCTCGCGGGCCGCGAAACGGTCCCCGTGGTAGGCCAGAAAACGCAGGGTGTGGAACAGCGTGCCCCCGTGCCCGGCGGCCACGAAGGCGTCCCAGCGGCGCAGCGTGCCCTCGGCGGCGGGCCCGGCGGTGATCACGGACATGATGCGCTCCTCCCCTGCGACGCGCCCCGGGCCGCGAACCACGCGCCAAAGCCCCCCCGGCCCGTCAGGGCCGGGGCGACGCGCTCCACCACGAAACAGGGAGCCCGGTTCGCTTGCCGGGTCGGGACGGCCGCGCCCCGCCCGGCATCCGCCGCGCTCATGACACCTCTCCCGGGGCGCTGGGCGCGCCCCCGCCGGACGCGCCGCGCCCGGCCAGAATACTTTGCAACTCCCGCGCCAGCCGCGTCAGCACCGCCTGGCAGGAGATCCACGGCGCGGCCTCGTCCCGCACCCGCGCGCGCGATTCGCCGCGCGCCCGGCGGGCCAGGTCCAGCAGCTCGGCCCAGCGCCAGCCCGGCGCCAGGCGCGTGTAGCCCGCGAACCCGGGCGGGAAGGCCGGGTCCTCGCAGCCCCCGGCCACGGGCACCCCCGCCGCCAGGCACTCGCGGACCTTGATGGACACCGTCTGTTCCAGGCCCTTGCGGTCGGCCGCGAAGGTGCCCAGGCCCAGGTCCGCCCCCGCGAGCAGGCCCAGCACGCCCGCCGCGTCCAGCTCGCCGTGCAGCCGCACCCGGCCCTGGGCTGCGGCCCGGCGCCGCAGCTCCGGGCGCATCCGCCCGGCCAGGTGCAGCTCGAAATCCTCGCCCCCGGGGTACGCCTCCAGGGCGTCCAGCAGCCGGTCCAGGCCCTGCCAGGAGCGGTAGTCGCTGCTCAGCATGACCAGCTTCAGGGGTCCGCCCCGGGCGTCGACGGGCGCGGGGGCGCCGTCCAGGTCCAGGGCGTTGGGGAAGAACAGGCGCGGCGCGCCGGGCAGCAGGCGGCGGCCCTCGGCGGCGGCGATCTCCGGCGTCACCCCGCAGGTGGCCGCCGTGCCCCGGGCCTGCAAGGGGCCGGTGAGCCGCTCCACCAGGGCGCCCAGGCGCGACTGCCCCACCAGCTCGCGCACGGCGCGGCTGTGATGCACGAAGACGATGCGCTCGCGGCGGCGCAGGGCGCCCCAGGCCAGCAGGTCGGCGGGCAGGTAGCGCACCAGGACCACGTCGTTGTCCCGCGTCAGCGTGTTGACGAGGCCCGCGAAGGCCAGCCGCTCACGGCTGAAGTTTAGCGACAGGGCCCGCGCGGCGAAGAAGGCCAGGCGCCCGTCCGAGGGCGTGGTCCCGCCCGCGCCGGGTCGGCCCACGGGCACATGGCGCACGGCGCCCGTGGCGTAGGCCGCGTGGGGCGAGGCCACCCAGGTGGTCCAGACGTGGCCGTCCAGGCGCGCCCCGGCGCGGGCCTCGCTCTCGCGCATCCGCGCGATGCCGGGGTAGTGGCCCATGAGCAGGGAGGCGTGGGCGATCTTCACGGCCGCCCTCCCCCGCGGGCGGCGCGCGCCGCCTGCGGCGCCACCCGCTGGACCACCTCCAGCAGGCGGGCGTTGGTGGCGGCGGAGGTCATCTCGCCCGCGGCGCGGTGCGAGGCGGCCTTGAGGCGCTCCACGGCGCCCGCGTCCAGCGCGCACAGGGCGCGGGCCATGCTGCGCGGGTCGAAATCGTCCGCCACCAGGCCCAGGCCCCGCTCGCGCACGATGCGCGCCATCTCCCGCGTGGGGCCCACGGCCACGGCCAGCCGGGCCTGGATGTACTCGAAGAACTTGTTGGGCAGCGCGTGGCGGTGGTTGAAGGACACCGGCGGCAGCATGTGCAGGCCGATGTCGTAGGCGTTGGTCTCCCGCACCAGCTGCACGAAGGGCAGCGGCGGCAGCACCCGCACGTTGGGCATGCCCTCGGCGCGGCGCTCCAGGCGCGCCAGGACCCGCCTGTCCGACGGCCAGAGCAGCAAATCCAAAGAGAACCGCTCGTCCACGTGCTCCATGACGTCCAGCATCGCGTCGATGCCGCGCGAGCGGTTGGCGTTGCCGTGGTGCACGATGCGGATGCGCTGCGGGTCCACGGGCGAGGGCTCCAGGTCCACGGCATCGGGCCAGCTGGGCAGCACCTCCGGGCGCACGCCGGTGTCCTGCTCGTAGCGCTCGGCGATGCCTTCGGAGACCGTGAACACGTGGGCGCAGCGCGCCATCCAGCGGCGCACCAGGCGCATGTTGAAGCCCCGGTGGGCCAGGTTCCACAGGGGCCGGTCCTCGAACTGGCGCGGGTAGTACTCGCGGGCGTCGAAGATCACCGGGGCCCCGTCGGCGGCGGCGTGGGCCAGGGGCAGCAGGGCCAGGTCGTGGCAGACCACCAGCTCGAAACCGCGCCCGGCGAGGTCGCGCGCCAGGGCGCGCATGCCGCCGTTCCACACGGCCGGGCCGTCCAGGGCCAGGGTCTGCAAAACAAGGTTGTACAGCCGCTCGGCCCGGCCCAGGCGCCAGGTCAGGGGGATGTGGGCGATGTCCTCGCCGCCCGCGCCGCCCCGGCACAGGGCCGTGACCCGCCACCCGGCGTCGGCCAGGCAGCGCTGGGCGCGGCGGGTGCGCGGGTTGCGGCGCGCGTCGCCGAAGCTGACGTCCAGGGCGCGGCTCATGCGGCCCCCTCCCCGCCCAGGGCCCGGCGCAGCACGTTGGCCGTCAGCCGCGAGCAGGCCGCGTCCACCAGCAGGCTCCCGCCGAAGGTGATGGACGAGGCGCTGAACATGCCGCCGCGCGCGCCGCCGGGCTCGCGCAGGCACATGTCCGCCCCGCCGTGGGGGTTGGCGCCCCGGGCCAGCACGGTCAGGTCGGCGGGGGCGGTCTGCGAGCGCTTGTCCGTCTCCCAGCCCGAGGCCCCCTCGCCGCGCAGGCCGCCCTGGGCGCCGGGGCGCCCGGGGTCGTAGCGCGCGGTGCGCGGCGGCGTGGGCCGGTTGAGGCAGGCCTCGCCGAAGGCCTCGCCGGGCCGCAGGCCGCAGCCCTCGAAGACCCAATGCTCCGGGCGCAGGGCGCGGAAGGCGGCGCAGGTGCCGTAGTCCTCCTCGGTGAAGCGCACGCCCGTCAGCCGTGTCTCGTCGGCCACGCTGTCGCCGAAGAACAGGCTGCGGCAGCGCATGCTGCCGTCGTCCGGCAGCTCCACCTCGCGAAAGATGCTGTTGGCGCCCAGGTTCAGCAGCCAGCCCCCGCGCTGCTCGTGGAACCGGCGCAGGGTCTCGAACATGCCCCGGGTCCAGTATTCGCAGTGCGTGTTCAGCAGCACGGCGCGGTAGCCGTCCAGGACCGACGGGTCCCGCTCCAGGGCCTCGCAGGACACGTAGTCGTAGGCCGTGCCCCGGCGTTCCAACCAGGCCAGCACGCGCCATTCGGCGGCGGCCAGGTGGTTGGTGAAGGGCGCGGCGGGGTCCTCCTGCTCCAGCAGGCAGTTGCTGAAGGGCCTGCGCGGCGACAGGGGCAGGAACATCCAGTCCCGTGCGAAGCGGCGCACGCCCACGCTGGCGCGCACCAGGCGCTTGGCCCAGGCCGGGGTCAGGCGGCGGTAGCCCTCGGCGGCCAGACGGCCCAGGGTCCCGCGCCGGGCGGTCAGGGCCGGGGAGCCGCCGTCCTCGAAATTGCGATAGCGGCTGCGCCCGCCCCAGATGTTGTAGGCCCGCCAGGTGGTGGTGCTGGCCAGCACCAGCAGCGGCGCCGCCCCCCGGCTGCTGGGCGGCGTCTCCACCACCAGGGGCACGGCGAAGTCGTCCTGCCCCGGGGCGCGCAGCAGCACACTGTACAGCCCCGGCCGGGCCTCGGCGGGGATCTCGTGGACCAGCGAGGCCGACCAGTCCAGCCCACGGTCCACGAACCGCCCGTGGGGCACGCACTGGGCGCAGGCCTCGCCCCGGCCCAGGTCGCGGACCACGGTGCGCCGCGCGCCGTGCCGGCACAGGGCGGCGGTGTAGGGCACGGGACTGTGCACGCGCAGCGTCGCCCGCTGCCCGGGCAGGAAGCGCAGCCCGTCGTGGTAGCCCGCCAGGCGGTTCTCCAGCAGGCGGACCATGCCGCCCGCCAGGGACGGTGCGTCGGCCACGGCGTCCACGTGGCCGGGCAGCGAAAAGCGCAACGCGCCGTCCGGGGGGCACGGCGCGGCGAAGGCCCCGGCGGCGTCCGTGCGCGCCAGGGGGTCGCTCGGGGCCCAGCGCTGGCG
>CAYUIN010000165.1:0-5831 GCA_964444695.1 uncultured Desulfocurvus sp. | reverse complement strand
GAACAGGCCCCGGAGATCGCCCGCAGGCTGGTGGAGACGCGCGAGGCCGTGGCCGATGCGGCGCGCGAGTCCGGACGCGACGCGCGGGACGTGGCCCTGGTGGCCATCTCCAAGTTCCATCCCGCGCAGGCCGTGCGGGACGCGGCATCCGCCGGGCAGCGGGCCTTCGGCGAGAACTACGTGCAGGAGGCCCTGGCCAAGCTGGACGAGCTGGCCGCGCTGGGGCTCGAATGGCACTTCACGGGGCGGTTGCAGACCAACAAGGTCAAGTTCGTTCCGGGGCGCTTCGCCCTGATCCACACCCTGGATTCAGTTAAGTTGGCCCAAGCCTTGCATAAACGGGTCACGGCAGCTCGCGCCCCGGTACAGGACGTGCTCATAGAGGTCAATCTGGCGCGGGAGAGTCAGAAAGCGGGCGTTGCCGAACAGGACTTGCCTGAACTGGCCGAGGTCTCGGCCTCCCTCGAAGGTTTGCGCCTTCGCGGGCTCATGCTCCTCCCGCCATTCGACATCGACCCCGAGGCGCGTCGTCCGCTGTTTGCGCGGTTGCGCGAGCTGCGCGCGGGCCTGGAAGCCCGCCTGGACCGGAAACTGCCCGTGCTGTCCATGGGCATGACGGACGATTTTCGCCAGGCCATCCTGGAAGGCGCCACGCTGGTGCGCGTGGGCACGCGGATCTTCGGAGAGCGGCCCCGGGCCTGAGCGCGGCGGCCGGGCGGGCCGGACAACGCAACGAACGACTAGGGACTTGAGGGCAAGAGGGACTGTATGGATCTCGCAACCGTAATCGGCCTGGTCATCGCCTTCGGCCTCGTGGCCGCCGCCATCATCACCGGCGGCACGCCGCTGATCTTCATCGACGTGCCGTCGATGCTCATCGTCTTCGGCGGCACCATCGGCGCGACCATGGTCAACACCCCGTTGCCCAAGGTCCTGGCCCTGATGTCCGTGACCCGCCAGACGTTCTTCTCCTCCATGGAGAGCCCCGCCGAGATCATCGAGAAGTTCATGGACTACGCCAACCGCGCCCGGCGCGAGGGCATCCTGTCCCTGGAACCGATCATCAAGCAGATCGACGATTTCTACCTGCGCAAGGGCCTGCAGCTGACCGTGGACGGCCTGGAGCCGCAGACCATCCAGGAGGTCCTGGAGACCGAGATCCAGTACCTGGAGGAGCGCCACGAGGCGGGCGCCGAGCTGATGGCCACCCTGGGCACCTACGCCCCGGCCATGGGCATGATCGGCACCGTCATCGGCCTGGTGCAGATGCTCCAGACCATGAACGACCCGTCGACCATCGGCCCGGCCATGGCCGTGGCGCTGATCACGACGTTCTACGGCGCGCTTCTGGCGAACCTGGTCTTCAACCCCATGGCGGGCAAGCTCAAGGCCAGGAGCAAGGAGGAGGTCCTGCTCAAGGAGATGGTGATGCAGGGCATCCTGTCCATCTCCAAGGGCGAGAACCCCAGGATCATCGAGGAAAAGCTGTCCAGCTTCCTGCCGCCCAAGGAACGCAAGCAGGAACCGGCCTAACGGCCCGGAGACCGACCCATGGCCCGCAAGGAAAAGGATCAGCAGCCCGAAGGACAGCCCGCATGGCTGGTCACGTTCTCGGACATGATGACGCTGATGCTGACCTTCTTCGTGCTGCTGGTGTCCATGTCCGTCATGGACGAACGGCGCAAGATGGTCGTGCTGGGCTCGATCATCGGCACCTTCGGCGTGGGCAGGCAGGGCCACGACGTGCTTTCGCAGATGGACCGCAAGACCACCGTGGAGCCCGGGCCCATGGAGATGCCCAGCATCAACGACCTGGAGGCCCTGCGGCCCATGATCTGGGAAGACATGGACGAGGACCTGGACTTCGCCTCCAACAAGTTCGTGCAGGTCTTCTCCATCCCGGACGACGTGCTGTTCGAGCCGGGCGGCACGCAGCTCAGGCCCCGGGGCCGGGAGATTTTGGAAGCGGCCATGCCGGTGTTCCTGCAGGTCGCGACCCCGCTGCTTTTGGCCGGGCACACCTCCACCCTGCGCGACGAGCAGCAGGAGGATTTCCGGGTGGAGAGCCTGGACGCGGTGATGGACGCCTCCTGGCGGCTGTCCTTCACGCGGGTGATGGCGGTGTATTCGTTCCTGGTCCAGGGCGGGATGAACCCCGAGATGCTGCGCGTGGAGGCCTTCGGGCGCTACCACCCGCGCTTCACGGACCTCACGGCCGACGGGCGGCGCAAGAACCGCCGGGTGGACGTGATCCTCGACAAGCGCAACGCCCAGTGGCAGGACCACATGGGCCTGATGCGCAGGGCCGAGAGCGTGGAGAGCTTCGAGTACAAGGACTTCATCTTCCGCTTCGAGAACCGGGGGGCGCAGGGCGCGCCCGGGGAGCACTGAGCCGTGGCCCGCAAGAAGAAAAAGGCCGCGGCCATGGCCAGCGACGGCTGGCTGGTCACCTTCGGCGACCTGGTGACGCTGCTGTTGACGTTTTTCGTGCTGCTGCTCAGTATGTCGTCCATGGACCGCAGCGTGCTGACCAGGATCACCTTCTTCACGGACGACCTGGGCTTTCTGGACAAGCGCTCGGCGGGCATGATCCCGCAGCGGATCAGGGTGATCATCGACGCCCTGGACAAGCCCTGGGAGATCCTGGAGAAGGAGAAGCGGCTCAAGGACATGCTCTTTCCCGACGACGAGCTGCCGCCGGAGATCAGCCGCAGCACGCTGGACGAGAACCTGCGCATCCTGGCCCGGCCCGAGGGCGTGGCCCTGGTGCTGACGGACAAGCTTCTTTTTTCCAGCGGCGGCTCCCAGCTGGGCCCGGGGGCCAGGAAGCTCCTGGAGACCGTGGGCGGGGTGCTGCTGTACATGACCGCGCCGGTGAACGTCTCGGGCTATACGGACGCCCAGGGCGGGGCCGGGGCCGCGAACTACGCCCTGTCGGGCGAGCGGGCCCTGTCGGTGCTGGACTTCTTTTTGACGCGGGGCCTGCCCCCGGAGCGCTTCTCGGTTTCCGGCTACGGGCCCAACTGGCCCATCGCCGACAACGAGACCGAAGAGGGCCGGGCCCAGAACCGCAGGGTGGAAATCCTGCTCAAGACGACGCCCTGGCTCGGGGCCTACGTCCAGTGACGCACAACGCAAGCACAAGGAGAACGCGCCGTGGCCGACGAACAACTTGAAGCCCCCAAGGACGAAAAGAAGAAGAAGGGCGGCAAGCTCAAGTGGATCATCATCGCCGTGGTCATCCTGGGACTGCTGGGCGGCGCGGGGTTCTTCTTCAAGGACCAGATCATGGGCATGATCGGCATGGGCGGCGGCGCGCAGGAAAAGGCCGCCACGGACAAGCAGGCCACGGACAAGGCCGCGGAGGCCGATCCCAAGGACACGGAGATGGTCAGCCTGCCGACGTTCTTGGTGAACCTGGCCGATCCCCTGGGGCGGCGCTACCTGAAGCTGACCCTGGACGTGGAGATGCGCGACAAGGACTCGGCCGAGAAATTGCAGAAGAGCGAATCCAAGGTGCGCGACGCGATCATCCTCCTGCTCTCCAGCAAGACCTTCGCGGATCTTTCGTCCATCGACAGCAAGATGGCGCTCAAGGACGACATCGTGCGCAGGCTCAACGGGATCGTGGGCGGTTCCAACGTGCTGCGCGTGTATTTCACGGAGATGGTGGTCCAGTAACCACCCGGCAGAACCCAAACGACGAGGGTCGAGGCAATGGAAAAGGATCTGGATCAAGACGCTCTGGCCGAAGAATGGGCCGCCGCGCTCGAAGAGAGCGGTGACCTCGGCGCCGCCGAGGACGCCAAGGCCATGATGTCCTCCGGGGGCGACTCCGGCGGCGGCGGGGACGACGACGCCCTGGCCGCCGAATGGGCCGCCGCCCTGGCCAGCGAGGAAGAGACCAAGATGGACAAGGAGAACCGCCAGGCGGGCCTGGCCGCGCAAAGCTCCGACGCCCGGTTCAAGGACCTGACCGACGAGGCCAAGGCCCCGCGCCCGGACGGCACCAAGCGCGACCTGGACTTCATCCTGGACATCCCGCTGGACGTCTCCGCCGAGCTGGGCCGCACCAAGCTGCTGATCAACGAGCTGTTGCAGCTCGGCCAGGGCTCGGTCATCGAGCTGAACAAGCTCGCGGGCGAGCCGCTGGAGATCTACGTCAACGGCAAGCTGGTGGCGCGCGGCGAGGCCGTGGTCATCAACGAGAAGTTCGGCGTCCGCCTGACGGACATCATCAGTCCCATCGAACGCGTCAAGCAGCTGGCCTGACCATGGGCGCGCGCGCGGGACGGATCATCGCGGCGGCGAGGGCCGGAGCGGCGGGCCTGTGGGCCGCCCTGTGGGCCCTGCCCGCCCGGGCCCAGGAGGCCGCCGGGCAGGCGGGCGAGGCCGTGGGCCGCGCCGCCGAGGAGGGTGTCAAAACCCTGCCGCAGGCCACGGACATGACCGGGGCCTGGCTCCAGATGGCGGGCATGCTGTGCCTGCTGGTGGCCGTGATGCTGGTCGGCTTCTGGGCGCTGAGGCGCTTCGGAAGGCGCGCCGGGCTTGGGCTTTTCGGCTCCGGCGAGTTGAAGATCGAAGGCACCATGGGCCTGGGGCCCAAGAAGAGCATCGTCGTGGTCCGCTTCTTGAATAAGCGGCTGGTGTTGGGCGTCACGGACGCCTCCATCAACCTGCTGACGGAACTGGACACCGACGATGACGATGCACGAAAGGATTTCGGCAAGACCCTGGATCAGGCTCGCGCGAAGGACGGCGCTTCTTAGCCTGCCGCTCCTGCTTGCGCCCGCGGCACTGGCCCTGGCGCAGGACACCACCATCCCCACCCTCCAGCTGACCCTGGCCGCGGGCCAGGCCGAGCCCGAGAAGGTCTCGGTGCTGCTGGAGATCCTGTTCCTGCTCACGGTGCTGTCCGTGGCCCCGGCCATCGTGCTCACGGCCACCTCCTTCACCCGGATCATCATCGTCTTCTCCTTCCTCAGGCAGGCCATGGGCACGGCGCAGATGCCGCCCAACCAGGTCCTGGCCTCGCTGGCCATCTTCATGACGGTGATCATCATGCTGCCCACGGGCACGCGGGTGAACGACGAGGCCCTGCAACCGTACCTGAACGAAGAGATCGGCTTCCAGGAGGCCCTGCACAGGGCCGAGAGCCCGGTGCGCGATTTCCTGTTCAAGCACACCCGCGAGAAGGACCTGTCCATCTTCTACGCCATCGCCAAGATGGACCGCCCGCAGTCCAAGACCGACGTGCCCACCCCGCTTTTGGTGGCGGCCTACGTCATCTCGGAGCTGAAGACGGGCTTCCAGATCGGCTTTTTGATCTACATCCCGTTCCTGATCCTGGACATGGTCGTGGCCTCGATCCTGCTGGCCATGGGCATGATGATGCTGCCGCCGGTGATGATATCCTTGCCGTTCAAGCTGCTGCTTTTCGTGATGGTCGACGGCTGGAACCTGCTCACGGGTTCCTTGGTCAACAGTTTCGCGGTCTGACGCCGCCAGGGAGACACGGACATGACACCCGAATTCGTCGTGGGCTTCGCCCGCCAGGCCATCGAAATGGCGCTGATGATCTCCTTGCCCATGCTCGGCGTGGGCCTCATCGTGGGCATCACCATCAGCATCCTGCAGGCCGCCACGCAGATCCAGGAGATGACCCTGACCTTCATCCCCAAGATCGTCTCCATCTTCCTGGCGCTGCTCATCGCCTTCCCCTGGATCATGGACAAGATGGTCAGCTACACGCGCGACCTGATGATCAACCTGCCCAACTACATCCGCTGACCCGGCTCCCGCCCGGGGCCAAAACGCGGACAGGCCGTGGC
>CAYUIN010000164.1:0-5848 GCA_964444695.1 uncultured Desulfocurvus sp. | reverse complement strand
CCACTTCGGCCTGGAGCACGTCCAGGCGGGGCTTGAGGCCCACGTCGTAGAAGGCGGTGGTGACCTTGAGCTGGTCTTCGAGGCGGGTCACGGAATCCTTGGCGCTGCGGACGTCCTCCCGGGCCTTGAGCAGGGCCAGGAAGTTCTGCTGCACGGTGCCGATGACGCTCAACTCGGTGAGCGTCAGGGAGTATTCGGTGCTCTGCTTGCTCAGTTCGGCCTTCTGGTAGGTGGACAGGGTCTTGAAGCCGGTGAACAGGTTCTGGTGGATGTTCAGCGTGGCCGCGAAGAATTTGGAGTCGTAGGTGTCGGTGTCGCGGGTGGGCTTCAGGTGGTCCCTCAGGGTGTAGCCGTAGCCCGCGGTGGCCGAGGGCATGAAGGCGCCCCGGGCGGATTTGCGGCCTTCCTCGGCGCCGAGGAGATTGTGGCGCGCGGCCTGCATGCCGGGGTTGTCGGACAGGGCGCGTTCCACGGCCTGCTGCATGGTGTAGACGGTCTGGGCCTGCGCGGCGGGGGCCAGGGCGGCCAGGGCCACGACAACGGCCAGCAGGACCGGCAGCGCGCCGAGAACGGGTTTGCGAGTATACATGGTTGTCATCCTTAAAGAAGTTTCGTTGGCTTGTGTTTGAAACATAAGTGTCTGAACAAGCTGGAAATGTATCCCCTTAGAATGCATCCCAAGCCACGTCGTGTCAACACCCCCCGGGTTCGGGGACGCGGTTTCCTCAGGCGCGTCCGTACAGGGCGCAGAGGCGGCGCAGCCTGTCGGCCAGTCTTGGGGACAGGTCGCGGGGGCTCATGCGCCAGGCCCAGTTTCCGCTGGGCACGGCGGGGGTGTTCATCCTGGCCCGGGAGTCCAGGCCCAGCAGGTCCTGCGCGGGGACCACGGCGGTCCGGGCCGGGGACATCAGGGCCAGGCGGATCATGGTCCAGGGCAGTGCCTCGGCAGTGGGCATGAAGCCCAGGTAGTCGGCCAGCTGGTCGCGGCCGTACTGGCCCAGGTCGTCCAGGAACCAGCCCAGGCTGGTGTTGTTGTCGTGGGTGCCGGTGTAGGCCACGCTGTCGCGGGAGTGGTTGTGCAGGGCATTGACGCTGGCGCCCGCGTCGGCGCCCAGGCCGAATTGCAGCACGCGCATCCCCGGCAGGCCGAAGGCCTTGCGCAGTTCCACGACGTCCGGGGTGATGTCGCCCAGGTCCTCGGCGATGAAGGGCAGTTCGGGCAGGCGGGCGCGCACGGCCTCGAAGAAGGCCCGGCCCGGACCCTCGACCCACCAGCCGTTCTCGGCGGTGTCCTCGTGGGGCGGGACGACCCAGTAGGCCGCGAAGGCCCGGAAGTGGTCCAGGCGCACCACGTCGGCCCAGGCGAGGTTGTGCGCCAGGCGCGCGAGCCACCAGGCGTAGCCGTCCTCGGCGTGCGTGGGCCAGTCGTAGACCGGGTTGCCCCAGCGCTGGCCGGTCTTGGAGAAGTAGTCCGGCGGCACGCCCGCGACCACGGCGGCCCGGCCCGCCTCGTCCAGCTGAAAGCATTCCGGGTGGGCCCAGACGTCGGCGCTGTCGAAGGTCGGGTAGAACGGCAGGTCGCCGACGACGCCCACGCCGCGTTCCGCGCAATAGGCCCGCAGCTCGGCCCACTGGCTGAAGAACAGGTACTGGGTGAACATCACGGCGGTCAGGGCGCGGGCCTCGTCGCGGCGCAGAGCGTCCAGGGCGGCGGGGTCGCGGTGGCGGCAGTCCTCGGGCCAGGCGTCCCAGGAGCGGCCCCCGAAGCGCTGTTTGAGCACGCAGAAGGCCGCGAAGTCGTCCAGCCAGGCAGGACCGTGGGCGGTGACGAAATCCGCGAAGCCCTGGTGGCGGTCCAGGCGGGGCGCGGCGGCCTCGAAGGCGCGTTCGAGCAGTGCGGTCTTGTAGCGCTCGGCGGCGGGGAAATCCACGGGGCCCTCGTGCCCGGGCGCGCCCTGGCCCACGTCGGCCAGGCGCAGCCAGCCGTCCCCGGCCAGGCGCTCGGGGCTCACCAGCAGCGGGTTGCCCGCGAACAGCGAATAGCTGCTGTACGGCGAGCTGCCCAGAAACGAGGAGGTGGGGTTGAGCGGCAGGATCTGCCACCAGCGCTGCCCGGCGCGGGCCAGGAAGTCCGCGAAGGCGCGGGCGGCGGAGCCCAGGTCCCCGACGCCGTAGGCCCCGGGCAGGCTGGTGACGTGCAGCAGCACGCCGCTGGTGCGCGACCGGGTCAGCCCCGCCACGGCCTCAGCCCTCGTGCCGGAAGTACAGCGCTCCCAGCGGCGGCAACTGGACGCGCAGGCGGAACGGTCGGCCGTGGGCCTCGTGCGGTTCGGCCCGCAGGCCGCCCATGTTGCCCACGCCGCTGCCGCCGTATTCCATGGCGTCGGAGTTCAGGATCTCCGTCCACCAGCCGCCCTCGGGCACGCCGACCACGTAGCCCGCGCGCGGCACGGGCGTGCAGTTGCAGACGCAGAGCACGGGCCGGGCGTCCGGTGCCAGGCGCAGGAAGCTGACCACGCTGTTCTCGGCGTCGCTGACGTCCACCCACTGGAAGCCGGAGCCGTCGAAGTCCCGGCTCCACAGCGCGGGCTCGGCGCGGTACACGCGGTTCAGGTCGCGCAGGAACTCCCACACGCCCCGGTGCCCGTGCGCGTCCATCAGGTGCCATTCGATCTCGGCGTCGTGGTTCCACTCCGGCACCTGGCCGAACTCGCCGCCCATGAACAACAGCTTCTTGCCCGGGTGGCCGTACATGAAGGAATACAGCAGCCGGAGCCCGGCGCATTTCTGCCAGGGGTCCCCGGGCATGCGCCCGTAGAGCGAGCCCTTGCCGTGCACGACCTCGTCGTGGGACAGCGGCAGCGTGAAATTCTCGTTGAAGGCGTACCAGATGCCGAAGGTCAGCTTGTTGTGGTTGAACTTGCGGAACACGGGGTCCTGGGCGAAGTAGTCCAGGGTGTCGTGCATCCAGCCCATGTTCCACTTCAGCCCGAAGCCCAGCCCGCCCAGCCAGGTCGGCCGCGAGACCATGGGCCAGGCCGTGGACTCCTCGGCCACGGTCTGCACGTCCGGGTACTCGCGGTACACGGCCTCGTTCAGGTCGCGCAAAAACGAAATGGCGTGCAGGTTCTCGCGTCCGCCGTATTCGTTGGGCACCCACTGCCCGTCCTCGCGGGAGTAGTCCAAGTAGAGCATGGAGGCCACGGCGTCCACGCGCAGCCCGTCGGCGTGGTAGCGGTCCAGCCAGAACAGGGCGCTGGAGCCCAGGAACGAGCGCACCTCGTGGCGGCCGTAGTTGAAGATCGAGGAATTCCAGTCCGGGTGGTAGCCCTGGCGCGGGTCCGCGTGCTCGTAGAGGCAGGTGCCGTCGAACTGGGCCAGGCCGTGCGGGTCCGTGGGGAAATGCGAGGGCACCCAGTCCAGGATCACGCCGATGCCCTCGCGGTGCAGGGCGTTGACCAGGTTCATGAACTCCTGCGGCGAGCCGTAGCGGCTGGACGGGGCGAAATAGCCCGTGGTCTGGTAGCCCCAGGAGCCGAAGAACGGGTGCTCCATCACCGGCAGGAATTCCACGTGGGTGAAGCCCAGCTCGCGCAGGTAGCCCGGGAGCAGCCCGGCCAGCTGGTTGTAGTGCAGGGAGCGGAACCCGTCCTCATGGTCGCGCCGCCAGGAGCCGAGGTGCATCTCGTAGACGCTCATGGGCGCGTCCAGGGCGTTGGCCCGGGCGCGGCGGCCCATCCACTCCCCGTCGCTCCAGCCGTAGTCCAGGTCCCAGACCACCGAGGCCGTGGCGGGCGGCGCCTCCCAGAGCAGGGCGAAGGGATCGCCGCGCTCCACGCAGCAGCCCGCGACCCCGCATTCCATGCGGTATTTGTACTGCGCGCCCCGGCCCACGCCGGGCACGAAGCCCTCCCAGATGCCCGAGCCGTCCAGGCGCGAGGACAGGGGCAGCGTCTCGCCCCAGGAGGTGAAGTCCCCGACCACGCCGACGCTGCGGGCCGTGGGCGCCCAGACCGCGAAATGCGTGCCCTCGCGCCCGTCCACCCGGCGCAGATGCGCGCCCAGCTTCTCGTACAGCCGGAAGTGCCGCCCCTGCTTGAACAGGTAAATGTCATGCTCGGTCAGCGTGCTCGTGCCGTACACCACGCGGGAAGCGTCCATCTGCGTGCGTCTCCTTGCAAAATAAAACACCGCGCCAGGATGGAAAGGTATCCCGGCGCGGCGGCGAAGTCCAGCGGGGGCGAGGCCCCGGGCCCATGCGTCGACAGGCCCTACAGTGCGGCCAGCAGCTTCTTGGCGCCCTGGTGGCCGCCGTCCAGCTCCAGGGTCCGCTTGAGCATCCGCTTGGCGTCCTTGTTCTTGCGCGCGTTGGCGAACATCACGCCCATGTTGAAGGACAGCGTCGGCGACTCCATCCCGAAGTCCGGGTTGATGTCCAGCACCTTCTGCAACCCGCGCAGGGCCTCCAGGTGCCTGCCGCCCTCGGTGTAGGCCACGGCCGTGTTGAAATGCAGGTTCTCGTCGTCCGGGGAAATCTTCAGCGCCTGGCCGTATTCCGACACCGCGTCCTGCCAGCGGCCCTGGCGGCGCAGCGCGATGCCCAGCCGGTTGAAGGTCTCGATGTCCGCCTTGCGCAGCTGGCCGCCCTTGGCGTCGATGATCGAACGGAAGAACTTCTCCGCAGTGGCCGGGGCCTTGTCCAGGCACTTCTCGGCGATGCTGCGCTTGACCTCCTCGATCATGGCCTGGGCTTCCTTCTTGGCGTTGACCACGGCCTGGTCGAAGTACTCCTCGGCCCGCTCCGTGTTGCCGAACTCCATGTGGATCTCGCCCATGTTGATCTTGCGCTCCACGTTGAGCGGCGAGAGCCTGTCCAGCTTCTCCAGGTACTTGAGCTGCTGCTCCGCGTTGCCCTCGTCGCGGTGCAGCTCGGCCAGCTTCTTGAGCGGCTCCAGATACAGGGCCGCGCCCTTGTGCGCCTCGGCATAGGACTGCTCGGCGCCCGCCGTGTCGCCCCGGCCCTTCTGCGCGTCGCCGCGGACCATGAGCGCCGCCGCGCTGCCCGGCTTGAGCTTCAGGATCTTGTCCGTCAGCGTCACCGCCTCGTCGTACATGCCCTTGGCCAGATACGACTTGGCCGTGTCGATGTACTGCCCGATCTTGCCCTGGGGCTTGATGGTGAAGGCCAGCTTCTCGATGAGCGTGTCCATGGACACCGGCTTGGTGATGAAGTTGCCCACGCCGATCTCGTGCAGCAAAATGAGCACCTGCCGCTCCACCTCGCTGGTCAGCACCACGATGTACATGTCCTCGTACATCGCCTTCAGATTGCGGATGAAGGACAGCGTGCTGCGGTTGTCGAGCACGCGCTCGATGAGCAGCAGGATCTTCTTGTCCTTGAAATACGGGGTCTTTATCTCGGAAAGGAACTTGTGCTCCTCGGACAGGGCCCGAATGCGGTCCGTGCCGATGACCAGCTCCTTGTTGAGGGTCTGGCGATACATCTTCAGGAACAGCTGGTCATGGCTGATGGCGAAGAAACAGCCATCCTCCTTGGCCACGAAGTCCACGATGGTCTTCTCGTACTGCCTGAATTTCAACCTGTTCTGATCTGCCACTGCGTCTCCGTTTCCTGCATGCGTCCCGGTGCGAAACCACCCGTCCGGCCCCGCCGGACAAACATGGATTCTAAAGTATTCCCTACCGCCCGGCAACGAAAAACCATTTTCCCCCGGCCCCTTCACCAAATCGCCATACTCCCCGCCCGGTTGGACCCCCCGGGCATCGGGCGTGCCCGTCGCCGGACGTGGATGCCTCCGGCGGCTGGGGCGCCGCCCCAGACCCCGCC
>CAYUIN010000163.1:0-5854 GCA_964444695.1 uncultured Desulfocurvus sp. | reverse complement strand
AGCGCCCTGGTCGTGGAAAAGCTGCTCGCGGCCTACGACCTGGCCTGGGAAGTCAGCGACAACATCCTGTACGTCTCCCGCTTCGCTGAGAAGACCTTCTCCCTCAACTTCGTGAACACGAACTCCGAGGTCTCGACCATCAGCGGCGGCGACATCTTCGGCAGCGCTCTTGAGGGCACCGGCAAGCTGAGCGGCGAGTTCTCCATCACCGGCACGCAGGGTGGCGATTTCGATGAAAACTCCCTGTTCGGCCAGATGCTCAAGAGTGTGGACTCCATCATCTCCGAACAGGATGCCTACGGCAACCCCGGCGCCCTGGGCACGGCTCCCAGCGAGCCCGGCTACTACGCCTTGGATCCGCTGTCCGGCTCCCTGTTCGTGCGGACAACCCCGGGCAAGCTGCGCGCCGTGGCCAACTTACTGAACAACCTCAAGACCAAGCTCTCCCGCCAGGTGGTCATCGACGCCAGGATCATGGAAGTCCGCCTGTCGGATACCTTCCGCTTCGGCATCGACTTCTCCTGGGTGGCGCAGCGCATGGCCCTGGGCGATACCACCACCACCGTCTCCTGGTTGCAGCGCGGCTCTCAGGCCTTCACCGGCCGGACCTTCCCGGACAACAGCACCGCGGCCACGATCACCGGCCTGCGCAAGGGTGACGACACCTTCAACGCCGCCCTGGAGGCCATGCAGACCTTCGGCGGCGTCAAGGTCGTCGCCAACCCGCACGTGCGCGCCAAGCACGGCCAGCCCGCGCTTTTCACGGCGGGCAGCTCCCGTCAGTACGTCTCGGGCATCAAGCGCGAGGTGGACGACCAGGGCAACCCGATCTTCACCGTGGAGACGGGCTCCGTGTTCGACGGCGTGATGCTCGGCGTGATGGCCTACATCAGCGACGACGACAAGGTGGACCTTGAGATATTCCCCATAAAGAGCGAGGTCAACGAAGCCAGTCTGGCCCTGGTGGAAGTCACCAGTGCGGGCGACAAGCTGACCCTGCCCCGGGTGGACGTGAAGAACGTGGTGACGTCTGTGCGCGTGAGCGACGGCGACACCATCATCCTCGGCGGCCTCATCGACAAGAACACCGACAAGTCCGACACCGGCATCCCGGTGATGGGAGACATCCCGATCCTCGGCTGGCTCTTCAAGACCCGCGTGGCGACGGATGACATCCGCGAACTGGTCGTGGTCATGAACATCAAGGTGGTCCAATGAGCGTCATCTACCGCAGTTTGCAGCAACTGAAGAAGGACGAGGCGGAGCGCGGAGCCCGCCAGACGCCTCAGGCGGTTGCTCCACGGATGAGCAAGCTCGTCTTGCGGGGGCTCTTGTTCCTGCTGATATTCGTCGTGCTTGCCGGATCGGGCCTGTACTTCGTGCAGCGCGAAGTGCAGGGCATCAGGATCCCGGAGCAGCCCTTGGGGGCCGTCGCGCAGCAGGCCCCGGCGCAGAACGTCGAGGAAGCGGACAAGGCCGCCGAGCCCGATGCTCCCCAGACGGCGCAACTCGCCCCGCCGGTGCAGGACTCCGCGCCCATCGTGCAGCAGCGCCTGTACCGCGAGCCCAACGCCGACCAGGCCAAGCCCATCGACCTCTCCAAGCCTTCCAAGGCCCTTGAGACGCACTTCGCCCAACGGGCCAAGAAGAACGAGAAGGTCCTGGCGCTGGAGCGGACCCTGATCCAGACCACCAACCGTGGCGATCTGGGCGAGTCCAAGGATATCCTGGACACCATGTCCCGGGAGCTCGGCAAGAAGGAAAGCGCCACCAAGTACAAGTGGGAAGGCTACCTGGCCCTCAAGGAGAAGCGCTACGCCGACGCCGAGAACTTCTTCCGCCGCGCCGTGGCCCTGCGCGCTTCGGATTACGTGAGCAACATCAACCTGGTGTACGCCCTGCTGGGACAGAACAAGCGCGAGGAGGCCGTGGTCATCTACCGTCGGCTCATCGCCCGATACCCCACAAACGACAAGGTCCTTCAGCTCGGCAAGGCCCTCGGCGAACTGTAGGCCGGGCCGATGCGACACGCCTGAAATCGGACCGGAGCCCTGGCTCCGGTCCGTTTTTTTGTTCGTCCGCAGATTTGCGGTTTTACTGGATTTGGGTGTATAAAACGTCGGGGGTCAAATCCACGAACCGGGGCACGGAAACGGTCCTGCGGGGGCATTTGATGGACGACAACACCAAGGAACAGGGAGAGCGGAATCCGGACGCTGCGGCCTGCGTCGCGCCCAGCCGCGACGGCCTGTCCGCATTCCAGCTCTACCACCTGAACAAGTATGCCGAGATCGGCATGGCGCTGTCCGGCGAGGCGCGTGTGGAGCGGATCCTGGAGATGATCATCCAGGAGGCCCGCGAGATCACCGACGCCGACGCGGGCACCCTGTACCTTGTCAACGAGGACCGCACCCACCTCGACTTCGTCATCCTGCACAACGACACCCAGGGCACCCGCATGGGCGGCACCTCGGGCGTGGAGATCAAGCTCCCGCCGGTGCCGATGTACGTGGACGACAAGCCCAACCACGCCAACGTCTCCTCCTACGTGGCCCTGACCGGCGACATCGTGAACATCGCCGACGTCTACGAGTCCGAGGCATTCGACTTCACCGGCCCGCGCAAGTACGACGCCGCCACGGGCTACCGCTCCAAGTCGATGCTCGTGATCCCCATGCGCAACCACGAGAACGACATCATGGGCGTGATGCAACTCCTCAATGCCCAGGACATCACGCGCGGCGGCTGCATCGGCGAGTTTTCCGACGACCGGGTGGCCCTGGTGGCCGCCCTGGCCTCCCAGGCCGCCGCGGCGCTGACCAAGACCCGCCTCATCGCCGATCTGCAGGACCTGTTCTACGCCTTCATCAAGAGCATCGCCAACGCGATCGAAGAAAAATCCCCGTACACCGGCGGCCACATCAACCGCGTGGTGGACATCACCATGATGATCGCGCGGCGGATAAACGACATGGACGAGGGGCCCTTCGCCGACGTCCACTTCAACGAGGACCAGCTCGAAGAACTGAAGCTGGCGGCCTGGCTGCACGACATCGGCAAGATCATCACCCCCGAATGGGTGGTGGACAAGGCCTCCAAGTTGCAGACCATCTACGACCGCGTGGAATTGGTGAACCAGCGCTTCGACCTCATCGCCCACTGCCTGGAGAACGACGCCCTGCGCCGCCGCGTGGACGTGCTGCAAACCGGCGCGGACCCTGCGGCCCTGGCCGCCCTGGACGAGGAACTGGCCGCCGCCCTGGCCCAGTTGGAGGAGGAACGGGCCTTCGTCATGTCCTGCAACGAGCCCGGCGAGTTCATGAGCGACGAGCGTCGCGAGCGGGTGCGGGCCATCGCCGCCAAGACCTTCTGCTCCTGCGGCGTGGACCACTGCTACCTGACCGAGAACGAGACCGAGAACCTCTGCATCCGCAAGGGCACCCTGACCGACTCCGAGCGGGCGATCATCGAGAACCACGCGCGCATGACGGGCAAGATGCTCTCCGAGCTGCCCTTCCCCAAGAAGCTCTCGCGCGTGCCGGAATACGCCGCCGGGCACCACGAGAAGCTGGACGGCACCGGCTACCCGGACGGCATCGGCGGCGACGCCCTGCCCCTGCAGGCCCGCATCATGGCCGTGGCCGACATCTTCGAGGCCCTCACGGCCAAGGACCGGCCCTACAAGAAGCCCATGCCCCTGTCCATGGCCGTGAAGATTCTCGGATTCATGAAGAAGGACAAGCACATCGACCCCGACGTGCACGACCTGTTCCTGTCCTCGCGGCTGTTCCTCAAGTACGCCGAGACGGAGTTGGCCAAGGAGCAGTTCGACGCGGTGCTGATCAACCCCGACCTCAAGCGCCGCCGCGTGCTGGTGGCCTCCGGCGGCGACGTCGAGGCCCTGGCCGCCGTCCTGGGCGCCTGGGGCGCCGAGCTGGAGATCGTGGCGGACGCCTCCGCCGCGCGCGACAAGATGCTGGACGCCTTCCGCGACTGCCGCCCGTACCGCATGGCCTTCGTGGATCAGGCCCTGGCCCCGGACGGCTGCCGCGAGCTGCTGGAGAGCCTGGCCGCCATGGAGGGCTTCCCCAGCTACAGCGTGATCCTGCTGAGCGGGGAGCCCGGCGGCTGCGACGCGCCCCTGGCCGCGCAGGCGGGCGTCGGCGCCTGCCTGACGCTGCCCGTGGATGAGGCGGCCCTGCGCCAGGCCGTGTTCACGGTGGTGGACAACCACACCTACCGCGAGGGCATCAACCCCGCGCTGTGCCTGGTGGGCACGGCGGCGCACCGGCCACGCAAGGCCGCAAATCCGCAGATCCTGGTGGTGGACGACTCGGCCAACACCCGGATGATGCTGCGCTATTTCCTGGGCGACAAGGACGTGGGCCTGGACTTCGCCCTGTCCGGCCGCCAGGCCGTGGAGGCCATCACCAGCACGGTCTACGACCTGGTGATCATGGCCACCCGCCTGCCGGGCATGGACGGCTTCACCGCCGTGCGCTCCATCCGCACCTGGGAGCGGGAGAGCGGGGCCAGGCCCGTGCCCATCGTGGCCGTGACCCTGCCCTACATTCCCCAGGACGCCAGCCTCAGCCTGGAGGCCGGTTTCACGGACACCACCGAGCGCCCGCTGACCAAGGCCAAGCTGCTCGGTCTGTTGGAAGAATATATAGGGGCCTAGCGGAGGCCGCGCCTCCCGGGCCCCTTGTGTCGCGCACCTGGAGGCCGCCGCACTTCGGCGGTGGCCCCGAATCCGACGGGACGTGCCCATGGACGTAAACTCCGGCTCCAAGTACAAGACGGTCCACAAGGGCCAGATCATCTTCAAGGAAGGCCAGAAGAGCACCGTGGCCTACATGCTCAAGAAGGGCCGCGTGAGCATGTACCGCGTGCTGGGCAACAAGAAGGTGGTGCTGGCGTCCATCGCGCCGGGGCAGGTCTTCGGGGAGGAGGGCCTGCTGGCCTCCGAGGCCGACCGGCTGGCCAATGCCGAGGCCGAGGAGCCCTGCGAGCTCATCGTGCTCGACCGCGACACCTTCCAGTCCATGATGCTCAAGAGCCCCGGCCCCGTGCAACGCCTCACGCGCTACCTCATCGACCAGGTGCGCACGGTCAACGCCAAGGTGGCCGAGGGCGTGACGGGCAACACCTTCCTGTCCGTGTGCGGGGTCCTGGAGCTGATGGCCAAGGCCGCCCTGTCCGAGGCCAAGCAGCACGCCGGAAGCACCGGCGTGAGCTACGCCGAGCTGTCGCGCGTGTGCAAGGAGATCCTGCTGGTCACCCAGCTGGAGATCGACGACGCCGTGGAGCGCCTGCGCAAGGTGCAGGTCATCGAGGTCACGGACGTGCGCACCCCGGTGATGAAGGCCGACGCCCTGGGCCGCAAGCGCAAGACCACGGATTTTCTGCGCGACCGGGTGGTGGACGTGCCCGACCTGTCCAAGCTGATGGCCGTGGCCCGCAGCCTGTCCGCGGAGATGGGCCGCCCGGCGCCCTTCACCGACTGCCTGGAATTCATCGACATCTACGACCTGGCGGCCATGGCCGAGACCAGCCCGGAGATGCTCTACAAGAAGATGAGCTACAACGAGGTGCCCGAGCAGTACATCCTGTTCCACAGGCCCACGGTGCGCGCCTGGGTCAAGGAGATGGGCCCGGAATTCTTCCAGCGCGTCAAACGCAAGCGCGTCAAGATCGAGGACCTGGAGACCGTGGACGACGTGGTCTTCGTGGACGGGCCGACCCTGCAGGAGGCCTTCTCGCAGCTCGGGTTCCACAAGGTCGCGGTGCTGGCCTCCGTGGCCGGCGAGGAGGCCCGCGAGCGCATCTTCTCCAACCTCTCCAAGAAGATGGC
>CAYUIN010000162.1:0-5857 GCA_964444695.1 uncultured Desulfocurvus sp. | reverse complement strand
CCCCCCCCCCCCCCCGCCGGAGGCATTCTGCCTTTCTCCCGTCGCCGCCGCAGGCCCGTGCGGGGCGCCGCCGCAGGGCGATTTGTCGGGTCGGGTGGTGGATACGCCTTGGCGGGGTGGGGGTTGTTTGGTAGGAGAGGTGGGAGCTTATGCGAGGTGGTATGAAGAAGGGGATCTTGTTGGTGGCGTTCGGGTCGAGCAGGCAGGAGGCGCATGTGCCTCTGATGCGGTTCGACGCGCGGGTGCGCGGTCGGTTCGGCGGGGTGCCCACGCGCTGGGCGTTCACGTCCGGGATCGTGCGCGGCAAGTTGGCGGAATCCGGCAAAAAGACGGACTCCGTGGCCAAGGCGCTGGAAAAGCTGTGGTTCGAGAAGTACACGCACGTGGCGGTGCAGTCGCTGCACATGATCACGGGCAAGGAGTACGACGGGCTGGAGGCGGACGTGCGGGACTTCCAGCGGCCCGGGCGGGAGTTCGCGGGGTTGTCGCTGGGCGGTCCGCTGCTGGGCGGTGAGCGGGACGTGCCCCGGGTGGTGGACGCGATCATGGCCAACCTGCCCGCCGGGCGCGCGCCCGGGGAGCCGGTGGTGCTGATGGGGCATGGGACGTGGCACGCCGGGGATTCGCTGTACGACCTGCTGTACGCGGGGCTCAGGGAGCGGACGCCGGACGTGTATCTGGCGACGATGGACGGGCGGCTGACCATCGGCGACGTGCGCGACGACCTGGTGGCGCGCGGCGCGCGCAAGGCGTGGCTGATGCCGCTGCTGGCCGTGCCGGGGCGGCACGTGCACCGGGACATGTGCGGGCCCGGGCCGGAGTCCTGGGTGGGGATTCTGCGCGCGGCGGGCATCGAGACGGCCTGCGAGACCACGGGCACGGCGGAGTTCCCGGAGTTCGCGGACATCTGGCTGGACCGGCTGGAGCTGGCCCTGTCGCACTTGTAGGGGCCCGCGGGGTATGGCGACGTGGCGTTCCGGCGGGGCCGGGGCGCTTTTTTTGCGTCTTGTGGGCGGCGCCGGGGCGCGGGGCTACGGGGTGCGCACGAGGCGCATGCCGAGGTTGTAGGCGGCGCGCTGGGCCCAGATCCGGTTGCGGTCCGCCAGGCGGCCGTACCAGATGTCGGCGAACCAGCTCCCGCCGCGATAGACGCGGTTCTTGCCGTCTCCGCCGCCCACGGGGTTGTTGCGCTCGTGCGTGGCGTAGGCCTCGGCGTCGTAGACGTCCTCGCACCATTCCCAGACGTTGCCGGTGACGTCGTACAGGCCCAGGGCGTTGGGCTTGTAGTGGCCCACGGGCGCGGTGAATTCGTACCCGTCGTCGCAGTCGAAGGCGTTGTTCCAGTTGTGGCCGCTGTCCACGCGGTTGGCGTAGCGGCAGGCGGCCTTCTCGTCGTCGCCCCAGGCCCATTTGCCGGTCTCCCCGGCGCGGGCGGCGTATTCCCATTCGGCCTCGGTGGGCAGACGGAAGGTGTGCCCGCTCTTGGAGCTGAGCCACTGGGCGTAGGCCTTGGCGTCGTTCCAGGAGACGAGGACCACGGGGTGCTCGTCGGTCTGGTCGAAGCCGGGGTTGCTCCAGTCGTAGCCCGGGAGCTTCTTCCACTTCCAGTCAGTGGACTTATTGGAGATCCAGGCCACGCCCTCCTTTTCCACGTCGGTGCGGTAGGCCGAGGCGCGCACGAACTCGCGGAACTGGCCGCGCGTGACTTCCAGGCGGCCCATCCAGAACCCGTCCACGCAGACCTCGTGGCGCGGCAGTTCGTCCTTGAAGGACTTGTCGTAGCGCTCCTGATCCACGCGGCTCATGAGCCAGGCGGTCTCGTCCGCCGTCTGTCCCATCTGGTAGCAGCCGCCGGGCACCCAGGCGAACTCCATGCCCGTGGCCGGATCCGTCCATATCTCGCCCCGGGCTGGTTCGGCCTGCGCACCAAGCGCGAATCCCAGCAGCGAAACGAGGACCATCAGGCAGATCAGGGACGTGGTGCGCATGCTTTTTCTCCCGTGGACGTGCGTTACTGGATGCGGCAAGTCATAGCAGCGCCGCCATGATAAATCAAGAATAGCCAATCAATACGTAATGATACATCTGCGAAGCAGGGAAATATCCGCGCCCTGCGGGGCCACTGGCCGAGCGGGCGGCGCGCGGCGCAACGAAGAGGCGCCGCCGGAGCGGTGTCCGGCGGCGCCTCGGGGGTGTGGATGCGGGGGCGGGGTCATTCCGCCCAGTGGATGAGGCCCAGGGAGCGCGGGTCCAGCAGGTTCGGGTGGCGCGGCAGCAGGCGCACGGTGTAGCCGAAGCGGCCCGGCTCGCCGGGCTTGAGGGTGCCCGAGTAGCGGACCCAGCCGTCCACGGGGTCGCCTGCGGGCTCCATGGCCTTGGCCTTGCGCCCGGTGAAGGAGCCGTCCTGGTCCAGGGGCCCGGCGTACATCTCCACGCTGACGTACTGCGGGTCGATGCCGTTCAGGTTGACCTCGCAGCCGACCTCGATGGCCTCGCCCACGTAGAGCCGTCCGGCGTCGCTGGCGCTGACGCCGCGCACGCCCACGCCGCCCCAGCGGGTCATCATCTCCATGCGCCATTCGGCCAGCTCGCGGGCCTTGCCGAAGCCGTCCCCGGCCAGGGTGCGGAAGTTCTCGAAGGCCGGGATGTAGGCCATGCGGGCGTAGTCCTCCACCATGCGGTGGGCGTTGAACACGGGGCCCAGGGCGAACAGGGCGCGCTTCATGCGCCGGATCCAGTTGCGCGGCAGGCCGCCGTGGCCCCGGTCGTAGAACTCGGGCACGATGTCCGTTTCCAGCAGGGTGTACAGGGTCTGGGATTCCACGAAGTCCTGGTGGTCCGGGTCCTCGTAGGTCTCGCCCTGGCCGATGGCCCAGCCCAGGCTGTTGTCGCGGCGGTAGGCCTCGGCCCACCAGCCGTCCAGGGTGCTGACGTGCAGCGCGCCGTTGGCCATGGCCTTCATGCCCGAGGTGCCGCAGGCCTCCAGGGGCACGCGCGGCGTGTTCAGCCAGATGTCGCAGCCCTGGACCATGTAGGACGCGATGTCCATGTCGTAGTCCGGGAGGAAGACCATCTTGTTGCGGCAGTCCACGCTGCGGCAGAGCTGGACCAGCTCCTGGATCAGGCGCTTGCCCTCGTTGTCCTTGGGGTGGGCCTTGCCCGCGAACACGAACTGCACGGGGCGCTGGGAGTCGCCGATCAGGCGCAGCAGGCGGTCCTTGTCGTGCAGCAGGAGGTTGGCGCGCTTGTAGGTGGCGAAGCGGCGGGCGAAGCCGATGGTCAGGGCCTGGGGGTCGAGGACGTCGTCGGCGGCCTCGATCTCGCGGTAACGGGCACCCCGGGCGATGAGCTCGTCGCGCAGGCGCTGGCGCACGAAGCCCACCAGGCGCTCGCGCAGCCGCTCGTGGCCGCGCCACAGTTCGGCGTCGGGCAGGCTCTCGGCGTTTTTCCAGACGCGGTCGCAGTCGGCGTCCTCGCGCCAGTTGGGGCCCAGGTAGCGGTCGTAGAGCTTGGCCATCTCGTCGGCGACCCAGGTCGGCTGGTGCACGCCGTTGGTCACGGCGCCGATGGGCACGTCCTCCAGCGGGAACTGCGGCCAGACGCGGACCCACATCTTGCGCGAGACCTCGCCGTGCAGCTTGGACACGCCGTTGTTGAAGCGCGACAGGCGCAGGGCCAAAACGGTCATGCAGAAGGGTTCGGCGTCGTCGCGCGGGTCCTCGCGGCCCAGGGCCAGGAAGACCTTGAAGGCCAGGCCCATGTCCCTGGCGAAGGGCTCGAAGAAGCGCTGCATGAGGTCCGGCGGGAAGCGGTCGTTGCCCGCCGGGACCGGGGTGTGCGTGGTGAACACGCAGCTGGACGCCGTCAGCTCCATGGCCGCTTCCAGGGGCAGCCCGGTCTCCTGCATGAAGACCCGGATGCGCTCCAGCCCGGCGAAGGCCGAATGGCCCTCGTTCATATGGATCACCGAGGGCGCCAGGCCCAGCATCTTGAGGGCCTTCACGCCGCCGATGCCCAGCAGGATCTCCTGCTTGAGGCGCATCTCCAGGTCGCCGCCGTACAGCCGGGTGGTCAGCTGGCGGAACTCCGGGGTGTTGGCCAGGATGTTGGTGTCCATCAGGTACAGGTCCACGCGGCCCACGGCGGCCTTCCACAGCTGCACGGTGACGGGCTGGCCCTGGAAGTCCAGGGTGAAGGTCAGGGGGTGGCCCTCGTCGTTCTCCACGCGCGTCAGCGGCATCTGCTCGAAATCGTAGACCGGGTAGCGCTCGTTCTGCCAGGCGTCGGGGGTCAGGTATTGGCGGAAGTAGCCCTGCTGGTAGCACAGGCCGACGCCCACCAGGGGCAGGTTCAGGTCGCTGGCGGATTTGAGGTGGTCGCCCGCCAGGATGCCCAGGCCGCCGGAGTAGATGGGCAGCGAGGGGGCGATGCCGAACTCGAAGGAGAAGTAGGCCACCACGGGCTGGCCCGGCTCGCGGCCCTTGAACTCGATGGCCGTGGCGGATTTGCCCAGGTAGCCCGTCAGCTCGGCGTGGGTCTCGGCCAGGCGGTCCAGGAACAACTGGTCGTTGGCCAGGTCCAGCAGGGTCTGCTGGGGCAGGCCGTTGATGAAGGCCACGGGGTTGCCGTCGCTCTCGCGCCACAGGCGGGCGTCGATGCGCGAGAACAGGTCCCCGACCTTGTCGTTCCAGGAGAACCAGAAGTTGTAGGCCAGGTCCCACAAGGGCTTGAGGTTCCTGGGAAGCTTGGGGACGACGCTGTAGGTCTGGATGGGTTTCATGATCCCTCCCCGAGGGCTGGGATGAAATTCGCGGAAAATGGCGCACCGCGCCGCATCTCCCAATGTGCCAACCCGGGGCGGAAAAGGCAAGGGGGGCTTCGGCCCCGGGTGGTTCTTGCTTTGACTTCGATGCCTGTTGGCGCTAGTTGGTTTCCATCGCCCGGGCCCCCGCGCGGCCCGGCCCGACAGCGCGCAACCAACGTCAAGGAGCCTTCGATGTCCGTTTTTCCGCCCCCGGCCCTGGAAGTGAAGGTCAAGTACCTGCACCCCCTGCTGGAGGACCTGCCGCCCCACTACGCCACGCCGGACAGCGCGGGCATCGACCTGCGGGCCTGCTTCGACGGCGAGGACGTGGAGATTCCGGCGGGCGGGCGCCACGCCTTCCCCACGGGAATGGCCATCGAGATCGGCGCGCCGGGCGTGGCGGGCTTCGTGTTTTCCAGAAGCGGCCTGGGCACGCGCGAAGGGCTCACCGTGAGCCAGGGCGTGGGCGTCATCGACCCGGACTACCGGGGCGAGATCATCGTCTCCCTGCTCAACACCTCCGGAGAGGTCCGACGAATCCGGCGCGGGCAGCGCATCGCGCAGCTGGTGCTGATGCCCGTGTGTCAGGCGGCCCTGGTCAGGGCCGAGGAGCTCTCCGATACCTGCCGGGGCTCCGGCGGGTTCGGTCATACCGGGACAATATAACGATACGGAGTCGCCATGAGCGCTTTCGACGATATCAAGGCCAGGGACCAGAAAACCATCTGCAACACCTACGGCCGGTACCCGCTGGCCATCGAACGGGCCCAGGGCTGCCGCCTGTGGGACGCAAACGGCAAGGAGTACGTGGACCTGCTGGCGGGCATCGCCGTGTGCAGCCTGGGGCACAGCCGCCCCGAGCTGCTCGACGTCATCAACGAGCAGTACGGCAAGCTGATCCACGTCTCCAACCTGTTCTACCAGACCGAGCAGGTGGAGCTGGCCGAAAAGCTGCTGGGCACCAGCCACGCGGGCAAGGTCTTCTTCTGCAACTCCGGGGCCGAGGCCAACGAGGCCGCCATCAAGCTCGCCCGGCGGTACATGCACGCGGTC
>CAYUIN010000161.1:0-5912 GCA_964444695.1 uncultured Desulfocurvus sp. | reverse complement strand
TGGCCCGGGTCAGGGCCGTCTTGAAGCCCACCAGGTGCGTGCCGCCTTCCTTGGTGCGGATGTTGTTGGCGAAGGTCAGCACGTTTTCCTTGTACGTGGCGTTGTACTGCAGCGCGAACTCGATGCTCACGGTCTCCATCTCGCCCGTGGCCGAGATGATCTCGTGCACGGCGCCGGAGCCCGCGTTGAGGTCCTTCACGAACTGCAGGATGCCGCCGTCGTACTTGAAGACCTCGCGCCGGGCGGTGCGCTCGTCGCGGAAGTCGATCTCCAGGCCGGAGTTGAGGTAGGCCAGTTCCTGGAAGCGCTTGCGCAGGATGTCGTAGGTGAACTGGTTGACCTCGAAGATCTCCTCGTCGGGCCGGAAGCGCACGATGGTGCCCCGGTCCATGGAGGTGTCGATCTCGGTGACCGGGGTCACGGGCACGCCGCGCTCGTACTTCTGGTAGTACTTCTTGCCGTCGCGCTGGACCGTGACTTCCAGGTACTCCGACAGCGCGTTGACCACGGACACGCCCACGCCGTGCAGTCCGCCCGAGACCTTGTAGGACTCGTTGTCGAACTTGCCGCCCGCGTGCAGCACGGTCATCACGACTTCGACGGCCGGACGGTTCTCCTTGGGATGCATGTCCACGGGGATGCCGCGTCCGTTGTCCATGACGGTCACGGAGTTGTCCAGGTGCAGGTTGACCACGACCTTGTCGCAGTAGCCCGCCATGGCCTCGTCGATGGCGTTGTCCACCACCTCGTAGACCAGGTGGTGCAGGCCGCGGACGTCCGTGGACCCGATGTACATGGCCGGGCGCTTGCGGACCGCGGACAGGCCTTCGAGCACCGTGATGCTGTCGGCAGTATAGCTGTTTTTATTTCCGTTCTGGGTCATTGAGAGTGCTTACCTCGTTGCTCGGACCGCCGGTCCGCTAGTTGGAGTCTTCCTCGCTGTAGTACGTCTCCTCGACGATCTTCATGGGCATGATGATCACCTGGTATTCGGAGTCGTCCGCGCCGACGATGCCGCAAGGGCCCTCGGCGCCGGTCAGCTTGAAGGTCACCTTCTGCGACTGGAAGTGGTTGAGGATCTCGATCAGGTTGCGCGTGGGGAAGGCGATCTTGGGCAGGTCGCCGGTGTACGCCACCTCCAGGGACTCGGACGCGGTGCCCACGTCCTGGCCCTGGCTGTACAGGGTCAGCTCGCTGCCGCCGAACTGGAAGTACGTGCAGCGGTTGCTGTCGGTGTTGAAGATCATGATGCGCTCCAGGGACTCGATCATTTCCATGCGGTCCGCCGTGAGCTCGGAGATGCCGTCCTCGCGGATCTTGGAAAGGAAGGCGTTGTAGTCCGGGTACTGGTAGAAGGACAGCGGCAGGCTGAACTGCTCCTTCTTGTCCGCCGTGCGGAAGAACAGCCGCTTGTTGTCGATGTTCAGCTCGATCTCGTCGGCCGTGAGCCATTTCTTCAGCTCGCCGATGAACTTGCGCTGGATCAGCGCGCCGCCCTCGGGCAGCAGCCCGCGCAGGTCGTCCTGCAGGAAGCGCGTCATGGCGAACTGGTGCCCGTTCAGGCCGCAGGCCTCGATGGCCTCGCCGCTCTTGGAGGGAGTCACGTACATGCAGGCGATGGCCTCCATGGTGTCCTCCTCGCTGATGCAGTACGCCGTGCGGTCGATGAGCTCCTGCAGGAAATCGCCGGACCAGAACACCGAATTGTCCTCGGGGAACTCGGAGAAGTCCGTGAACCAGCTGACCTCGTTGGTGGGCAGCTTGTACTTGCGGCTGTTCTGCTGGATGGACAGGAACTGCGCGTCCTGGTCCGCGCGCAGGGTGATCTGTCCCGGAGGCAGCTTGCGGATCAGGTCGTAGAACGACCGGCCCTGCACGCCCACCAGGCCCTCCTCGATGATCTCGGCATTGTACCAGCCGCAGAATTCAAGGTTCGAGTCGGTGGACATGATGCGCAGCGAGTCGTTCTCCACCTTGAGCCAGATGGTCCGCAGCACGGCGGCGCCGGTCTTGGCCGGGATGATGGCCGCCGACTTCTGGAGCCCTTCGATGATGTCGTCCCGGAACACCTTCAGGTACATCGCGCTCTCCTTCTTCCTCTTCTTCTTTCTGGATTGAATAAAATTTGTTTTAGAAGCAGGGGTGTCGCCCGTGTTCCAAACCTGTTCAACCGTCTTTTTTCACTGACCAAATTAGGAATCGGCAGATGCCGTCCCGGACCGCTTCCGGCGCCTTTGCAACCCGCCTGGGCGAAATCAGCCCCGCGAGATGCACTTGCGTCTGAGAAGTGTCACTATGTTTTTCATTTCAACGTTATCATCAAGCAATTTTTGAACTTTTTTGATGGCGTACAAGGCCGTGGAATGGTCCCGACCGCCGAACAGCCGCCCCAGGGTCGGGTACGAACTGCCGATCAGCTCCCGGCACAAAAACATCGCCACCTGCCGCGCCCGGACCACCCGATGATGGCGCCTGGTGCCGACAAGGTCCTTCTTGTCCACCTCGAAATGCTCGGCCACCGTCTCGATGACGATCTCCGGACGGATCTGCTTCTTGGCCGCGCCCGCGGTCTGCGAAAGGATCTGCTCGAAATCCTTGTCCGTGAACGTTTTGTTCACAAACTCCTTATAGGCATAAAATTTAAGGAGAATTCCCTGCAAGAAGCGCAGATCGGTGAAGCGCTGGGCCAGGTTCAGGATCTGCTCGCGCGACAGGCTGACGCGCTTCAACCGGCAGTACTGCTCGATGTAGCGCACCCGGATGTCCAGGTCCGGCCGCTTGAGGTTCACGATCAGCCCCCACTCCAGGCGGCTCTTCAGCTTCGGGTCCAGGAACTCGTACGACGGCAGCTTGTCCGAACAGCAGAAGATCATCTGCTTCTTGTTGTCGTAGAAGTAGTTGAAAAGATTGATGAGCTCAGTCTGGAATCCCTTGTACTTCTTGATCAGCTGGAATTCGTCGATGAACAGGAAGCGGAACTTGTAGATGTGGTTGCGGGCCTTGAACCTGTCGGACTCGAAATCGCCGTTGTACAGGTTGTACAGGTCCTCCACGCTGCCGAAGAACACGCTGTCCGGACTGAATTTCTTGCTGACCTCGTTGGCGATGGCCTTCATCAGGTGCGTCTTGCCCGAGCCCGCCTCGCCGCTGATGATGAACGGGTTGAAGATGATGTCGTTCTGCTTGGCCACTTCGCGGGCCGTGGTCAGCGGGAAGAAGTTCTTCTTGTTGGTCAGAAACGTCTCGAACGTGAACTGGTGCCCGAAGGGATAGTCGATGGACTTGCCGCCCGCTCCCTTGGCCTCCCCGGCCGCCTCCGGCGCCGCCTGCGGGCTCTCGTAGTGCAGCACGTAGCCCGGGCCGAAAAACCCGTGCAGGTCCTGCTCGAACCGCTCCTGGATCGAGTCCGAAAACCAGCGCGCGAAAAAGGTATGCGGGAAGCCGATATCAAGCCGCTTGTCGTCCTCGCTCACACACAGGCGCAGCGGGTCGTACCAGCGCTTGAGCTCCTGGTTGGAGTACGTCTTTTGCAAGTGCTGGCGCAGTGTTTCCTTCAATTGGGGACTCATGGATCCAGGGCCTTCGACCGGCAGGGTCGTGGCGTGGTTTCTGGTGTGAATTGTCGCTGCAAAATCAGCATGTTGAAAAGGCGTTTTTGCCTCGCCGGAAGCACACCGTCATATACCTTAAAATGGCCCTAAAGCCAAGCGCTTTGGCCCGCAAAACCCCCCGCGCACCACGGCCGGCAAGGGCTGTGGAAAAAAGCCGTTGCCAACGTATCCGATTTCAGCCAGCATAAACGGCCCGAACGCGCCGCATACGGCGCATACGCCACTTCCAGGAGTTTTCAGCCCATGCCCAGCTTCAAGGTCAACAAGACCATCGCCGCCATCAACGAGAAGATCCGCTCCGGCAAGGCCGTCGTGCTCAACGCCGAAGAGATGATCGATGTCGTGCGCACCAAGGGAAAAGAACAGGCCGCACGCGAAGTCGACGTCGTCACCACCGGCACCTTCTCCCCCATGTGTTCCTCCGGTCTGTTGTTCAATATCGGGCAGAAGAATCCGCCGACCATCAAATGCTCCAACATCTGGCTCGGCGGCGTGCCCTGCTACGGCGGACTGGCCGCTGTGGACTCCTACCTCGGCGCCACCGAACCCACCGTGGACGACCCCCTGAACAAGGTCTACCCCGGACAGTTCAAATACGGCGGCGGACACGTCATCGAAGACCTCGTGCGCGGCAAGGCCGTCCACCTCAAGGCCAACGGCTACGGCACCGACTGCTACCCCAGACGCGATCTCAGCAAGGACGTCACCCTCGCCGACCTCCCGTCCGCCGAGTTGCTCAACCCCCGCAACTGCTACCAGAACTACAACTGCGCGGTGAACCTCACCAGCCGCATCATCTACACCTACATGGGCCCCCTTAAGCCGGGTGCCCGCAACGCCAACTACGCCACCGCCGGGCAACTCTCCCCCCTGTTCAACGACCCGTACCTGCGGACCATCGGACTGGGCACCAAGATCTTCCTCGGCGGCGGCACAGGCTGGGTCCTCGGCGCCGGCACCCAACACGTTTCCAACCCGCCCCGAAACGAACGCGGCATCCCGCTCGCCCCCTCCGGCACCCTGATGCTCAAGGGCGACCTCAAGGGCATGCACCACCGCTACCTGCGCGGCGTCTCCATCATCGGCTACGGCTGCTCCCTCGCCGTGGGCGTCGGTATCCCCATCCCCATCCTCAACGAGGAAATGGCCTGGTTCACCGGCGTCGCCGACCAGGATATCCAGATGCCCATCAAGGACTACGGATACGACTACCCCAACTGCATGCCCCGCACCCTGGGACACGCCACCTTCGCCGAACTCAAGTCCGGCGAGATCGAACTCAACGGACAAAAAGTCAAAACCGTGCCCGTCACCAGCTACACCATGTCCCTGGAAATCGCGGACACCCTCAAGCAATGGATACTCGACGGCAAATTCACACTCACCGAAGCGCAGGACACCATCCCGTCGGCCTAGATACCGACCGCAAACTGGACGCCCTGCTCCAACTGCTGACCTCCCTGGCCCCCGGCACCATAACCGTGTCCGGGGGCCTGGACAGCAGACTCCTCGCCCACCTCGCCAACTCCCACAACCTCGACTACACCCTCCTGCACTTCACCGGCCCACACGTCGCACCCGACGAAACCGCCGCCGCCGCCGCCTTCCTGCAAACCCTCAACCTCCCCCACGCCATCCTCCAGCAAAACCCCCTCAATCTCCCCCAAATCGCCAACAACCACCCCGACCGCTGCTACCACTGCAAATACGCCCTCTTCCACGCCGCACGACTGCACTCCCGCGCCGACCGCACCCTCGTCGACGGCACCAACGCCTCCGACCACAACACATACCGCCCCGGACTGCGCGCCCTCAAACAACTCGGCGTCCTCTCCCCCTACGCCCTGGCCAACATCGCCAAACCCGAAATCCAACACATCGCACTCGCAACCAACCTCCCCAACCCCGACCAACCCGCCACACCCTGCCTGCTCACGCGGCTGCCCTACAACCACCCCGTCACCACGGAAATCCTCGCCCAAATCGCCAAACTCGAATCCCACTGCCGACAGGCAGGCTTCACCAATTTCCGCGTCCGCTGGATCGATGACTCCCCAAAACTCTTCGCCGACCCCGAACACAAAGGTTTCACCGTCCCCGACGGACTTGCCGAAGTGGTCTGGACCGAAGAACTGAGCGGATTCTGGGACAAGAAGGCGGAGTAGGGCAGAGCAGGGCGGCGGAGGTTCGGTGTTGGGTGTTGGGTGCTGGGGGGCCCGGGCTGGTGCTTGAGGAGGGCCGGGGTGGTGGCCGGCGTGAGGATGTTTGCCTCCGGCGGCTCAAGGGCTATGGCCCTTGAGA
>CAYUIN010000160.1:0-5913 GCA_964444695.1 uncultured Desulfocurvus sp. | reverse complement strand
CGGCCGGGCGCGGGGCACCGTCACGCAGACCGCCCGCAGCCCGGCGGGAGCGGAGGACGACGCGGCGCGGCGCGGGAGCGCCGCGCCCGCGACGGGCCTAGGGCCGGGGGATGCCCGCCACGAAGCCTTCCAGGAAGTCGGCCATGGCCCTGGCCCTGTCCAGGGTGATGCTGGGGACCTCGACGGCCAGGTCCTGCACGGTCTGCAACGGCACGCCGATGGCCTTGTGCACGGTGAAGGTCTCCACCGTCTCGCCCTCGGGCACGCGGCCGCAGCCGCCCACGATGCCCACGAACTCCTCGCCCACGACCACGGGCGTGCAGATCTTGAGCATCCCCGCGTCGCACTGCTCGATGACGGTCCGGCCCGAGGTCCGCGCGAGCTGCGCCATGTGCTGGTGCGCCACGGAGCAGATGGCCTGGATCCCGGCGGGATGGGATTTTATCTCGGCGCACAGGGGGTTCACGAAATTCTTGAACCCGGTGAAGGTCATCCCCTTGGCGTCGTAGGCGCAGGCGTTGACGCCCCACTCGTCGTGCAGGGTCTTTTCCAGCTCCAGCCATTGGCCTTCGGAAAGCAAATCAGTCATTTGCATGGCTACTCCTTGGATGCCTGTTGCGGTTCCGGGCGACGTCGGACGTCCGGCACGAATCCTTCGGGCAGATGGGCGGTCCCCTTGACGCAAGGCAGCCCGGTGGCCCCCTGCATCCGCTCTAGCAGATCGTCCGCCTTGGGGCACAAGCCGCCGCCGTCCATGGTCCAGGCCCCGTCCGCCTTGTTGGCGAACAGGCAGGTGGGAACATGGATGGCCTCGGCGCCCTTGGCCTTCAGTATCCGGGCCAGGTCCTCCACGTCGTCCCGCTCGCAGCGGCAGGTGAAAACGCCCACCAGGCTGGTCGCGTCGTAGCCCCCGAAGGCCTGGGCGCGTTGCTCCAGGCAGGTGATGCAGCCCGTCAACGGGCAGCGCTGCTCGTTCCTTTCGCAGCGGACGATGCCGATCCTGGTCATGAATCCTCCTCCCGGGGCCGAGGCTCCCGGGCTGCTTCCGGTTTGCGCCCGGCGCGCGCATAATGGTCCCCCAGGGCCTCATGCAGGGCGCTTGCCGCCAGGTGGGCGCAATGCTCGTCGTCGGCAGGCAGCCCGCCCAGCCCCCGGCAGACCTCCTGCCCGCCGATGTGCAGCAGGTCCTCGGGCCGCAGCCCCCGGGCCAGTTCCGCGGCCATGGAGGCGCAGATCATGCTGGCCCCGCAGCCATCGGTAAGGAATCCGGCGTCCAGCACCACGTCCTGTTTGATGCGCAGGAACATCTCGATGGTGTCCCCGCAGGCCCCGGTGGCGACGCCCCGGCAGGTGGCGCCGGAAGGGCGCCCGTGATGGGGCGGGTCGCGCCAGCGCTCCAGGGCCGCGTCCGAGTAATTGCGGCGCGCCTCGTCGTCCAGGCGCCGCTGCAGATCCTTCACGAATGCGTCGAGGTCGGGCAAATCCTCATCCATGCACGTGGGGCAAGCCGCGGCTCCCGTCTCATGGCGGGTGCCAGCCCTCGCCGGGGCGCCCCCCCGGCGCCAGACAATACATATCATAGCGCCATGATTAATGAATGCATGATACTCCCCTCTTCAAGATCTATCAAGCATCTCTAATTCATGGTACATCGCTTACAATTCGACGCATCACCATGATTGAAACGCAACAAAGCCCTAGAACAACGATCGACTATAAAAACATAGAATGGACACAACAACGCCGAATCGCCTGCCGATGCACATGCGGCATGGTATCCCTCTCCTCCGATATGAATTTTGCTCCGTGTATTCGAATATGATATTTTTCTCCTGCCCCCCCTCCCCTCGAACCGCGAGGTGCGCCATGGCCGGACAGTGTGACTCCAGTGGATTGCGGCGGGTCCTGGACAGCGTCGCCCTGGGCGTATTCGCCGTCGATCACGACTGGCGCATCACCTTCTTCAACCGCGAGGCCGAACGCATCACCGGCTACACCGCCCGGGAGGCCCTGGGAATGCCCTGCCGCGACGTGTTCGGCACCCAGTGGTGCGACAGGCATTGCTGCCTGCAAAAGGCCATCCGTTCCGGTCGCAACGTGATCAAGGTGCGCATGGAAATCCTCAACCGTCACAAGCGGCACATCCCCCTGGAGGTTACGGCGGCGGTGCTGCGGGACGAGGAAGGAACGGTCCTGGGCGGGGTGGAATCCATCCTCGACCTCACCGCCAGGCAAGTCCTGGAGAAGCACGTGCGCATGTCCTACCGCTTCGCCGACATGGTGGGCCGGGCCCCGGCCATGCAGCGGCTGTTCGACACGGTGCGCGTGGTGGCGGCCACCGACGCGGCGCTGCTTTTAAGCGGCGAGACAGGAACGGGCAAAGACATCCTGGCAAGGGTCGTGCACAACCTCGGGCCCCGTTCCGGCGGGCCCTTCGTCAAGGTCAACTGCGCGGCCATCCCCGCCAATCTCTTCGAATCCGAACTGTTCGGCTGCCGCAAGGGGGCCTTCACCGATGCCAGGGCCGACCGGCCCGGCCTGTTCGCCAGGGCCCAGGGAGGGACGGTCTTCCTGGACGAGGTGGGGGAAATCCCTCTGGAAGGCCAGGCCAAGCTGCTGCAAGTCCTGGACGAGGGCAGCTATCTGCCCCTGGGGGCGACGCTTCCGGAAACCGTGGATTTCCGCCTGCTGGCCGCCACCAACCGCGACCTGACCGCCCGGGTGCGGCGCGGCGCGTTCCGCTCGGACCTCTACTACCGCCTGCGGGTGGTGGAACTGGCCCTGCCCCCGCTGCGCGAGCGCCATGGCGACATCCCCCTGCTCCTGGAGCATTTCCTGGACGAGTTCACGGCCACCATGGGCAAACGCCTGGAGGGCTTCGAACCCGAGGCCCTGCAAATCCTGCTGGCCCACGACTATCCGGGCAATGTCCGGGAATTGCGCCACGTGGTCGAACACGGGGTCATCCTGGCCCAGGAGGACGCCGTGCGCGCCCGCGACCTGCCGCTGTACCTCACCACGCCCCGCTGCCCCCCGCCCGCCAAAGGTCCGCCCCCCGCCGCGCGACCGCAGGTCGCCGTGTCCCCGGACGCCGACCGGGCAGCGCTCCGGGAAGAACGCGACGCGCTGCGTGCCGTCATGGACGCCCACGGCTGGCGCACGGGCCCCAGCGCCCGCGCCCTGGGCATCCACCGCAGCACCCTGTGGCGCAGGCGCAGAAAGCTCGGACTCTGATCGCGGCCCGCACCCGCGACCGATGATGCGCAACATCGGTCGCACCGACGCAACGCCGCTTGCCCCTCTCGTCTCCCCACGCCCGGGGGCAATCACATCCCAGCGATAAAACGTGTCTTTTTCGGCAAGGCCCGTTGGCCCCGATCTTGCCTATGCAAGGCCACACGCCACCCGGCGCGCGCACCGCAGCCAAGGAGGACGCCATGGGCGAAGCAGCCGTTCTCAGCATCAGGCCCCAACAGCCGAAATTCATGCACGAAGTGCAGAAGCTCCTGCCCGAAGGCGGGAACCTGAACATCTGCGTCACCTGCGGAGCCTGTTCCGCCGGATGCCCGGCCACCGGCCTGGAGGACATGGATCCCCGGAAATTCCTGCGCCTGGCCGCCCTGGGCCAGGACGAGGAAATCCGGTCCACGCCCTGGGTCTGGATGTGCACCATGTGCCGCCGCTGCGTGTACGCCTGCCCCATGGGCGTGGACATCCCGCAGCTGGTGTTCTACGCCCGGCAGTCCTGGCCGCGCGAAGACCGGCCCAAGGGCATCCTCGGCTCCTGCAACCAGGCCCTGGCCACCCCCGGCAACAGCGCCATGGGCGCGTCCAGCGAGGACTTCGCCTTCGTGGTGCAGGACGTGCTGGAGGAAGTCCGCGAAAGCCAGCCCGGCTTCGAGAACCTGGAGGCGCCCATCGACAAGCGGGGGGCGTACTACTTCCTGAACCAGAATTCCCGGGAACCCGTCACCGAGCCCGATGAAATGGTGCCCCTGTGGAAGATCCTGCATCTGGTGGGAGCGGACTGGACCTACGGCACACGAGGCTGGGCCGCCGAGAACTACTGCATGTTCCTGGCCGACGACCAGGCCTGGGAACAGGTGGTGCGCAACAAGGCCGCCGCCGTGGACTCCCTGGGGTGCAAGGTCTGGCTCAACACCGAGTGAGGCCACGAATTCTATGCGGTCCGGGCCGGACTGCAAAAGTACGCAGTGGAGCACGATTTCGAGCTGGAAAGCATCATCCGGCTGTATGCCCGCTGGATCAGGGAGGGCAAGCTGCCCGTCAATTCCGACTGGAACAAGGACCTGAAGATCACCTTCACCGTCCAGGACCCCTGCCAGCTGGTGCGCAAATCCCTCGGCGACCCCGTGGCCGACGACTTGCGTTTCGTGGTCACGTCCGTGGTGGGCGAAGAAAACTTCATCGACATGTGGCCCAACAAATCCAACAACTATTGTTGCGGCGGCGGCGGCGGATTCCTCCAGTCGGGATACGCCGAGGCGCGGCGGGCCTACGGCCGCATCAAGCTCGACCAGATCCTGCGCACCGGGGCGGACTACTGCATCGCCCCGTGCCACAACTGCCATTCCCAAATTCACGACCTCTCCGAGCACTACGAGGCGGGATTCCCCGTGGTGCACCTCTGGACCCTGATCTGCCTCTCCCTGGGAATATTGGGCGAAAACGAACGCGAATACCTGGGCTCCGACCTCAAGAACGTCGGGCTCTGAGGCCTCCCCCATGCCTCGGGAAACGAATCCCGCCCCCGGCGATCTCGCGTTGCGTTGCCTGCGGTCCCTGGAACGGTTCCTGCGGACGCTGACCGGCAACAATGCCGGTCGGCGCCCATCTCCGCGCGGATCCGGGGCCACGCGCGCCGAGATGCACTCGGCCGGCTACAGCCTGCGCTTTCGCTGCCTCGGCGGCCCAAAGGGGCGAATCATGGCGGACATGGACAGCCCCTACCCGAAGCGATTCCAGGTCGGGCGCCAGCGGACCGACGGATCGTCCCCCCTCTGCCTGGCTGGCGCCCTGCTGTTCATCGACTACCTGCGGCACGAAGGGCTGCTGCAGGATTTCCAGGACGACCTGGACGCATCCCTGGCGCCCGCCGTCCCCCCCGGCGAACCGGAGCCCGGCGTGCAGTGACCGGACTGAAGACCGGTCCGGGAAGCGGCGAACACCGCCGCAGGGGCGGCTCGTCCCGTCCCCTTCCTGCGCGCCGCGTCGCCCCACGCACCACCCAAGACAGACGCCCCGAAGGTTGCTTTTCTCGACACCTGCGCTACGCTGCATCCACGGGCGCCGGGCATCCCTGGCGCCGCATTCCGAGGCCACAACATCAAGGGATCACGCCCATGCGCTCCTACCGCAAGGAACTCTGGTTCGAGGTGCCCACCCGCCGGGCCTTCGTGAACATCACCCCCGAGGTGCAGCGCTGCCTGGCCGAAAGCGGCATCCGCGAGGGGCTGTGCCTGGTCAACGCCATGCACATCACGGCCAGCGTGTTCATCAACGACGACGAGAGCGGCTTGCACAGCGACATGGAGCGCTGGCTGGAGAAGCTGGCCCCGGAAAAGCCTCACAGCCAGTATGCGCATAACGGTTACGAGGACAACGCCGACGCCCATCTGAAACGCCAGGTCATGGGTCGGGAGGTTGTCGTGGCCGTGACCGCCGGAAAGCTGGACTTTGGTCCCTGGGAACAGATTTTCTACGGTGAGTTCGATGGCCGAAGGCCCAAGCGCGTCCTGATCAAGATCATCGGCGACTGACGGCAGGTCAATTTTTGCATAGGCCGTGCGGGCTTCTATCAATACCTGCAATTGCCCGCACGGTATGACATGGCCTATAATGATATTAGCTATGCCAGATAGCAACCATGAAAGAGAGGGATTCAATATGGCT
>CAYUIN010000159.1:0-5927 GCA_964444695.1 uncultured Desulfocurvus sp. | reverse complement strand
GCCAGCAGCCCGGAGAGCCCCGTGGCGCCCAGCACGGCCGCGCCCTGCACCGCGAACGGCCAGGGCGAGAAGGCCGAGGCCAGCACCACCCAGGGAAACCCCGTCAGCAGCACGCCGCGCGCGGCTTCCAACAGGGCCCACAGCCCGCCCGCCCACAGCGCCGCCAGCGGCCAGGGCAGCTTGCCGCGCACGGCGCGGATCCCCAGCGAGAACAGCCCGCCGTACAGCCCCAGGCACAGCCCCACCACCACCGGGCAGGGCCCGGCCAGCAGCCAGGACAGGTGGCCGTAGTCGTGCACGGGCAGGGCGATCCAGTACAGGCAGGCGGCGTAGGCCGCCGAGGCGATGATCCAGCCCCGGCGGAAGGCCGTGCGCGGGCGCGCCGCACCGAGCCCGGCCAGGGCCAGCCCGGCGGGAAACAAAAGCGCCAGCGGCGGCACGTGGACCAGCGGGTTGGCGAACCCGAACCAGGCCCCGGCCACGGCCAGGAAAAGCGGCAGGAGGAACTCAGGAACCGTTTTGGGTCTCGGGGCGTTCGCTCCGGACCAGGATCCAGTGGATCTGCTTGGCATCCGCTTCCTTGATGGTCAGGGTGTGCCCGTCGATGGTGAAGACTTCCTTGGCCTCGGGCACGCGCCCGGCCTGCTCGCAGAGGTAGCCGCTGACGGTCTCCACCTGGTCCGAGGTCAGGCCGAGGCCGACCCGGGCGTTGAGTTCGTCCAGCGGCGTGCGGCCGGAAACCAGCACCGATCCGTCGCCCAGCACCTGGATCTCGTCCGGGCGCGGGGCGTCGTATTCGTCCTCGATCTCGCCGACGATCTCCTCCAGCACGTCCTCGAAGGTCACGAGGCCGGAGGTGCCGCCGTATTCGTCCAGGGCGATGGCCAGGTGGATCTTGTTGGACCGGAACACCTGGAGCATGTCGTAGACGTTCTTGGTGTCGGGGATGAACAGGGGCGTGCGCATCAGCTGGCCCAGGGTCGGGCGCTCGCCCTCGGCGGGCCCGGCCAGGATGCGCAGGACGTCCTTGGCATGGACGATGCCCACGATGTTGTCGCGGTTGTCCCTGTAGATGGGAATGCGGGAATGCCCGTGCTCGGCGATGAGCTCGGATAGGTCCGCGATGGTCTCGTGGATGTCCGCACAGACGATGTCCGTGCGGGGAATCATGATCTCGTGGACCTGCTTGCGGGAAAGGCGCAGCACGTTGAGCAGCATGGCGGCTTCTTCGCCCCGCAGCTCGCCGTCCTTCTTGGCCTCCAGGATGAAGCGCTCCACTTCGGAGTCCACATCCTTCTTGAACAGCTTGCCCAGCAGGGCGGAGAACAAACTACCGGAATCGTCGTCCAACTCGAAACCTCCCGTGCGAGTATGCGTTAGGATACCTATAGAAAGTTACAGGATTCTTTTCAACGCCGAAGTAAGCAGTTTTTCGGGCTTGGGAAGGGGGCGGGCGAAATTTTCCTGTCGCGACGCCTTGTTGGCCCGCCCGGCGGCGTTCCGGGGTCAGGTCACTCCGTGGCGGCGGTACTGCTCCAGGTGCCGCTTGATGACCCAGTTGCCCACGGCGTCGATGCCGTCCTCGGAGACCTTGCGCCATTGCATGAGGTCCTTGTTCTCGCCGCCGATGACGCCCTCGCCGATGAATTTCACCCCGATTTCCAGGCGCTTGGTCTCGTAGTCCTCGTAGCGGTTCTGGACGCGGACCAGGCTCCACAGGCGCTTCTTGCCCTGCTTTTCGGGGTCGAAGATTTCGGCGAGCACGATGTAGCGCTCTCCGGGCTGGAATTCAAGTCCGGTCTCGCGCACCGCCGGGCGCGAGACGTCCAGGCGCAGCCCGCCCGCCGAGACGTTCGCCAGGCGCAGCTGGTCCTTGCGGGTCGAGGAATAGAGCATCGACGGCTTGCCCCACTTCTTGAACTCGCGCACGGGCTTTGCGTCCTTGTCCAGCTGCTCGGGCCACAGGGCCAGGCCGAGCATGTATTCCATGGGCGGCTCCAGGCGCAGGTGGATGCGCTTTTGCTGCAGGCGCAGGATCACGGGCAGCGGCACGCGGACGATGAACGAACCGTCGGCCTGCTTGGTCAGCCCGGCGATGTCCGTGTCGAAGGTGTAGAAGTTGGAGTGGGCGGGGTCCTTGGGCGCGGCGATGCGCGTGTGGCAGGTCACGGGGCGGCCGATCCACTGCGGCCCGGCCTCGACCTTGGCCGTGATTTCCAGGACCAGGTGCCCGCTCTTAATGTCTTCCAGCGAGCAGTACACGGTCTGGGCGTGGCCCTCGGCGCGGGAGAAGGACAGCTCGACCTTGGAGCGCTGGGCCATGGCCAGGTCGAACATCTGGGCGATCTCGACGGGGTTGGCCACGACGCCCGTGGGCAAAAAGCCCTTGCAGCTGCGGCGGATGAAATAGTTGACCAGCAGCACCAGCAGCCCGAGGCCCAGGGCGGTGCCCAGGGTCACGCCGACGATGAGCAGGATCTCGGGCGTCAGCCCGATGCCGCTGAAACGGTCCTGGACCTTGTCCAGAAAGGCGCGGTCGATGGCTGCCCTGATGGTCTCAAGGGCAGGGCTCGATACGGCTCCCAAGAAGTTCGATGCGTTCACGGATGGCTCGCCTCGTGTCCTCGTCGGTTTCCAGCCTCAACCTGATGGCCCAGTCCTGCCGCAGGAATGCGACCCAGCCCTGGCGCGCGTCCACGGCCCGTGCCGCTTCCACCAGGGCCAGCGCATCTTCGCCGTGGCCCGCCTCCAGAGCGGCCAGGGCGCCCTTGCGCGCGTAGACGGAGGCGTACAGCCCGTCCTTCTCGGCGCGCACGGCCCGCAGCAGCCCGGCCCAGTCCCCGGCCGCGAGCAGGGCGGTCAGGGCCTCGTCGCGCGCGGGCGGGGCCTCGAAGCCCGGGCAGTCCAGCCCGGCGCGCAGGTAGTCCTTTGCGGCGCGCTCCTCCTCCGGCGCGGGCAGGCCGAGGTAGGCCTTCATCCGCGCGGCCAGGCGCGCGGTGGCCGCCGCCTCGCACAGGGCGTCCCGGCGCACGGCGCCGTCCACGGCGTCCTCATACAAAACCCGGGCCTCGCACCACCGTCCTTGCAAGAAAGAGTCCACGAAGTCGCGGCGTTGCACTGCCTCCTGGGCCGGGTCGGGCTGCGGCGGGTAGGGCAGATCCGAGGCGCGCGGCGCGCAGGCCCCCAGGGAACCCAGGGCGGCCAGGGCCGCGAGCAGCGTGATGGCGAGGCGGGTGCGCACGGGGTTCTCCTAGGGCAGCGGGTGGTTCTGGGGCAGCACGGGGGCGCCGCCGCCGGACAGGGGCCAGACCTTCCCCAGGCGGTCGATGAGCTCCGCGCCCTGGCGGATGGTGTGTTCCGTGCGGGTCCGCAGCCGGTCCAGGTCGCGCGTGGCGTCCTTGATGTCCTGGGTGATGGTCACCGTGTTTTCCACGGCGGGCCGCAGGTCCTCGCGGAAGGCCTTCAGTTCCTTGACGAAGTCGCGCACCTCGCCCACCAGGGCCGTGGCCTCGTGCTGCAGCGGCTCCAGGTCCTGCACGCGCTCGTCCGCGCTGCCCACCAGGGTGGCGATGCGGGCCATGGCGTCGTCGGTGTGGGCCAGCAGCGCGTCCAGCTTCTTGACCGGGCGCGGGTCGCGGGTCACGTAGCCCACCAGCCCCTGGTCCGAACGCAGGTCGTCGCTCAGGGCCTCCAGGTTGACCAGGGTCCGCTGCACCGGGCCGTGCTCGTCGAGCATGATGTCCGTGATGTCGCGGACGTTGGCCACGATGGACTTGAGGTCCTCGATGACCGGGCGGGCCTCGGCGATGATCTCGTCCAGGCCGCCCACGCGGTTCAGGTCGATCTCCGTGCCCTCTTCGAGGATCGGCGACTGTTGCGTGCCGGGCACCAGTTGCAGGTAGGTCTTGCCGATGAACCCGCCCTGGACCAGGATGATCTGCGAGTCCCCGCGCAGCCAATCGTGATATTTTTCGAGCATTTCCACTTCGATGACGACCTTGCCCACCTGGGTCAGGTCCACGTCGCGCACCTGGCCCACGCGAAAGCCCGAGAGCACCACCGGCACCCCGCGCTCCACGTTCTCGCCCGTGGTGCTGATGACGAAGAACCCGAAGCGCTCCGCGAAAAGGTCCTTCTGGACGCCGATGTAGACCATGGACCCGGCCAGCAGGGCCAGGAAGGTCAGAACGAAGATGCCGACGCGCAGTTCGGCGCGCGATTGTCTGCTGCTCATGTCATGTTTCCGTCGGGGTCATGGGCCGCAGCCCCAGCGCGGCGAACTGCGGCGCGTGCCGCTCCAGGCAGGCCACCCACAGGCGCATGGGGCGGCTGAGGGCGTCCATGGCCCTCAGGGCCTGGCGGGCGTCCTCGGGCCTTGGCGCCTGGAGCAGGACGATGCTGCTGCCCAGCACCGCGCAGCGCAGCAGCTGCACCCGCAGCGCGTCGCGCCGCGAGAGGTTCGCCGGGCGGGCGTCCAGCTTGTCGTCCAGGCCCAGGGAGCCCAGGGCGTCGCCCAGCGAGGCCAGGACCTTCGCCAGGGGCAGGTTCAGGTGATACATCCCGGGCAGGGCGATGTTCTCGGCCACGGTCAGCTCCGCCAAAAGCGGCGAGCCCGGCGTCACGGCGCAGATATGGTCGCCGGACTGGCGGGCCAGGTCCGTGAGCTGTTGGAGCATGCCCCGGGTGCGCGTGGTGATGAGCAGGTGTCCGTCCTGCGCCAGCAGGGCGCTGATGTTCACCGCGTCCTCTCCCCGTTTCCTGGGATGTTACACATAGATCTCACCAATCCACAAAGGAAAAAACGATTTCCCAGACCGTGACGAAGGCCAGGGCGTAGAGCAGCCCGCGGATCAGCAGGCGCGGCAGTTCCGCCAGGGAGGTCTGCACGGCCATGCCGCGTTGCAGGGCGATGACGCCCACGGCGCAGCTCATGAGCAGCGGCTTCACGGTCACGTAGCCCAGGTCGCCCAGGACCAGGGCCTCGGTGATCTGGTCCAGGTAGTTGGCCAGGGTGATGTCCTGAAAATAGCCCAGCACCAGGAACCCGCCCACCAGCCCCACCAGGCAGAAGGCCAGGGTCAGGCACGGCCCGGCGATGGCGAAGGCCGCCAGCCGGGGCAGGAACACGTAGTCCCCCAGGTCCACGCCCATGGAGGCCAGCACGTCCAGTTCGCCTCGGATCTTCATGGTCCCCAGTTCGGCGATGGTGGCCGTGCCCGAGCGCAGCATCAGGATCAGGGTCACGCTCACGGGCGCCACCACGTGCAGGGTGGAGTCGATGAGGTAGTCGCCGATGCGGTCGTAGGCGCCGAGCCCGGTGAGGATGGACAGCAGGTAGTGCACGGTGACGGACCCGAAGACCAGGGCCACGGCGCACACGGCGGGCAGGGCCCGCACGGCGGTTTCGTCCACCTGGCGGACCAGGGCGGCGTAGCAGGCGCGGTTGAGGAAGGTCAGCCGCAGCAGTGCCCGGGCGGCCTCGGCGGAAATGGCGGCCATCTGGATCAGCGCCCGCCCCCGCTCGATGGAGAAGGCGCCGGTGCGGCGGATGGTTGCGGTGACACTGGGCATGGGGATTGTGTAGCGGGAAATGGGGGTTGTGGGAAGGGGGCAGGGGGGAGGGGAGGGTGAGGAATTGTTAAGGAAGAAGGGGAGGTGTGAAGGAAGAAAGTCGTGGTTGAAGATGAAATTGCAGGATTGGGAAAAGACAGTTCGCAAAGTATATTATGAATATCTCATAATATAGCTTGTTTTGCACTGAGTTGAAGTCTGCTAGAGTTGTCTCGAAAACTAGAGCAAATTATCATTTGCTATGTAATGTCATTGCCTAAATATCTACGGCTTGTTTCCTGTGGATCGATTCAATTAGGACTCCGTAGGTTGCATTCGCAGAATATAAGATTAAGAAAAAAGACATAATTGCAATA
>CAYUIN010000158.1:0-5950 GCA_964444695.1 uncultured Desulfocurvus sp. | reverse complement strand
AGGAGCTCGAGGCCAACGGGCTCTGATGCCCCGGGCTCTCCGCACCCCGCGCGGCGGCCGCCGGGCGCGGCCATAACGCACCCGGCCTGTGATCGCGCGCCCCGGCCACGCAGCGCCGGGGCGGACGACAGCCCCCCGCCTCGGCTCAACAAATCAACAGGGTTTCAGCCACTCGGCTGAAACCCTGTTCCCTTGCCGCCGTCCGGCTCGGGGCCGCCGCCCCCAGGCCCGGGCGCCCAGGCCCCACGGCCCTGACGGCACCTGTCCACTCTCCCGCATTTCCCGCCCACAAACCTCGCAGACCACCGGCCGGGAATGGATTTCCCGCCCGGCGCCTGGACTTCGCGGCATTTTTTGGGTTAGTTTGAAACGCTGCGGACCATTCGGCCCCTTGTGCGCCGACGGCTGCGGGCCCGGGCCCGAAGCCGGGACGAAACGGAGCCGCTTCGTATCGCAATGATTTTTCAGGGAAAAGGCGGAGTGTCGGGATGACGAATCCTTCCGATCAGGCCGGGGCGACGAGGCCCCTTGCGGCGACGCCAGGCACGCGCGCGCCGCGCCCCGCCGCGCCGTCCGGCCTCGTCCTGGCCCTGCTGCTGCTCGTCCTGTCCGCGCTCCTGTCCCCCGCCCTGGCCTTCAGCCCGGACCCGACGCTGGGGCTGAGCGACACGGAACTGGCCTGGCTCAAAAAGCACCAGAACGACATCCGCTACGGCCCCAACCCGTACTGGCCGCCGGGCGACTACATGGAAGACGGCAAGCACAAGGGCATCGTCGCCGACTACATCAAAATCATCGAACAGAAGCTCGACGTGCACTTCCAGCGCGTCTACTACGACGACTGGGACACCTTCTACCACGGCCTGATGACCGGCGAATACGACCTCGTGGGCGCCTGCCAGAAGACCGAAGAGCGACAGAAGGTCCTGGCGTTCACGGAGCCCTTCCTGCGCACGCGGCTGGTGATCCTCACCCAGACCAACCGGCCGCACATCAAGGACCTGGCCGAGTTGAACTCCATGTCCCTGGCCGGGATCGAGGGCTATTCCAGCCTGGACTACGTCAGGACCAAGTACCCCGGGGCCCAGATCCTCAAATGCGACGACGACCTGACCGTGCTGCTGAAGGTCTCCGCGGGCGCGGCGGACGGGGCCGTGGTGGACTACATGCTGGCCAGCCACCTGGTCGACAAGTACGGCATCACCAACCTCAAATACGACGCCGAGCTGGATTACCACTGGGACCTGCGCTTCGCCGTCAACAAGAGCAAGGCCCCGCTGCAACCCATCCTGGACAAGGTCCTGGCCTCCATCGACGAGGCCCAGCGCCAAGCCATCTACAACCGCTGGGTGGGCATCCGGCTGGTGAATCCCCCGGGCTTCTTCGAGCGCAACCTGAAGGCCATCGTCGCCGTGTTCCTGGTCGTCCTGGCCCTGCTGGTGGGTGTGACGCTGTTCAACGTCTCGCTCAAGCGCCAGGTCCAGGCGCGCACCAGCGAGTTGGAAGAAAACCAGCGCGTCCTGAGGGACGCCAAGGAGGCCGCCGAGGCCGCGAACCGGGCCAAGTCCGAGTTCCTGGCCAACATGAGCCATGAGATCCGCACCCCGATCAACGGCATCATGGGCATGCTCCAGCTCCTGCAGACGACCCGGCAGACCACGGAGCAGGCGGAATTCACGGCCACGGCCATCAAGTCCAGCGACCGCCTGACCCGCCTGCTGTCGGACATCCTCGACCTCTCCATGGTCGAGGCGCACCAGGTGGAGATCGTCCGCGAGCCCTTCGACCCGAGGGACGCCCTGGACGCCATCGCCCAGCTCTTCGGCCCCAGCGCCAGGGAAAAGGGCCTGGACTTCACCCTGCGCATCGGCCCGGACATCCCGGAGACGCTGCTGGGAGACGCCACCCGCCTGCAACAGGTGCTGGGCAACATCGTGGGCAACGCCATCAAGTTCACCGCCACGGGCTCCATCACCCTGGAAGCCGCCCTGCTGCCCTCGCCGGACGCCGGGGAATACCGCGTGCTGTTCAGCGTCGCGGACACCGGCATCGGCATCAAGGCCGAGGCCGTGGAGGCCCTGTTCGCCCCGTTCACGCAGATGGACGCGGGCTATTCCCGCCAGTTCCAGGGCGCGGGGCTGGGCCTGGCCATCGCCAAGCGCCTGACCACGCTGATGCGCGGCGAGATCGCCGTGCGCAGCGAATACGGCGCGGGCTCGACCTTCTCCGTCGTCCTGCCCTTCGACCGCGAGCGGGGGCCGGAAGGCGACGCGCCGGGCCCCGGGGAGCAGGACGGGCCGCAGGGGGCCATCCCCCACCTGCGGGTGCTCGTGGTGGAGGACGACGCCGTGAACCGGCTGACGGCGGACCAGGTCATCAAGCGCCTGGGCAGCGAGGTGGTGGCGGCGGTGGACGGGAAAAAGGCCCTGGAAACCCTGCGCGAGCAGAGTTTCGACATCATCCTGATGGACGTGCAGATGCCGGTGATGGACGGGGTGGAGGCCACGAAGCGCATCCGCCAGGGCGAGGCCGGAGAGGCCCACAAGGACATCCGGATCATCGCCATGACGGCCTATGCGATGGTCGGCGACAAGGAGAAGTTCCTCGCCGCCGGGATGGACGACTACCTCCCCAAGCCCGTGGACATCGAGAGCCTGCGCCGCGCCCTGGCCGGGAAGGCCAAGCCCGGCGGCTGACCGCGCCCGGCGGCGGCGCGGGCGGCCCGCCGCCCCGCTAGCTGCCCGCCACGAGGCCCACGAGCCAATCCACCACGAACCAACCCACCCCCAGCAGCAACAGCAGCAGCAGCGTCTTGTGCAGGTTGGAGCGGGCCTTGACCACGTGCACGACGACGGGGTCGCCGGGGTCCACGGCCTGGACGAGGTAATGGGCCTTGGCGCCGTCGCCGCCCAGGGTGAGGACGTTGCCCGGGAACAGCTCGGCCTCGCCGAACGGGGCCGGGTCGGCCAGCACGGCGCCGCTCTCGTCCACCAGGCGGACCACCGGGGGCGGTGTTTCTGCGGCGGTTTCGGCGGCGGCGGTTTCGGCTGTTTCCTGCACCTCTTCGGGCGTGGCGTCTGCGGGCCGCCTGCTTGCGGCGGTGTCCTCGGGGGGCGTCATGGGCTTCTCCTTGGGCCTGGGAGGGGTCGTCGCGGCACGGTGCGCCCAGAACCCATACCATCCGCGCCCCCGGTGTTCGACAAAAAAGTGCGCCCCGCGGGCACCTGCCGAAGACACCGCGCAACGGCTCGGCATCAGAAAATATTCGTCACACGTGGTGACTTTTGGTCGCCACTTTCCCCGTTCCGGTATTGACGGCCGGGCGCAGTCTGCTAAAATTCGAGCCATGACGCGGCATTTCCACCCCCACTGCAAGGCGAGGCATATTTTCGCGGCGGCCCTGGCCCTGGGAATATGCCTTCTCTCCTGCGCCCCGGCGGCCAGGGCCGCGCCCCTGATCGTGGACTACCCGGACTACTGGCCCTTCTTCACCCGCCAGGACGACGGGCGGATGACGGGCTTTTTCTACGACATCGTCACCCAGGCCCTGGGGCGGATGGGCATCGAGTCCGAGTGGCGGGTCTTCCCCTGGAGCCGCTGCCAGGCCAACGTGGAAAAAGGCGACGCCGACGCCTTCGTCACCGTCCCCACCGAGGAGCGCCTGCGCTACACCGCGACCCACGAGACCCCCTTCTACCAAAAAAAGCTCGTGGTCTTCACCTACGCCGGGCATCCCATGATGCAGGCCATCCAGACCCTACGGGGCATCGACGACATCCGCCGCCTGAACCTGACCGTCGTGACCTACCTGGGCAACGGCTGGAACGACGAGCACATCCAGTCGCAGGGGATCAAGACCTTCACCGTGTCCAACCTGCCCAACGTCTGGCTGATGCTGGCCGGCAGGCGCGGCGACATCGTCATCGAATGGCCCTTCAGCGCCTGGCCGGACATCTCCCGCTCCGGCACCACGGACCGCATCGTCCAGACCGAGGTGGCCCTGGAGGCCATGCCCTTCCACCTGATGATCCGCAAGGACTGCGCACACGCCGCCCGCCTCCCGGAGTTCGACGCCGTGATCCGCGAAATGCTCGCCGACGGCCGGATCGAACACATCGTGGCCCAGTACACGCGGTAACGCGCGCCCCGTCCCCCCCGGCTCGTGTGAAACACGGCAGCGCTCCGGCGACAAAAGCCGCGGCCACGGGGCGCACCCCGTCGCATTGACTTGAACCGGGGGAGGTGACAAATTTCCTTCAGATCACCATGCACATACGCCAGGATTTCTCTTCAGGCATCAAGAAGGAAGACATGAACCAACTCGACGATCACATGGACACCATGTTCAGGCCGCGCAATGCCAAGGACAAGGAAAAGGTCCTGCGCAAGACGCTCAACCTGTTCCTCATCCTGTTCCTCGTGCTCGGCGGAACCATGGGCGGCATGGTCGCCGTCTTCTACCATTCGCAGTTCAACACCTTCCTCACGAACATGAAGGCCCGCGAGGCCCGCATCGTGGAGATGCGCAGCCGCATCATCGGCGACGACTTCAACTCCATTGTGGGAGACCTGCTGTTCCTGTCGCGGCAGAACGAGATGCTGGAGCTGCTCACGGGGCGAGATCCACGGGCCTTCCCGGACATGGAGCAGGAATTCGTCCAGTTCCTGGCCATGAAGAAGGTCTACGACCAGGTCCGCTACCTGGACGAGCACGGCATGGAGATCGTACGGGTCAACGACAACGCCGGGCACCCGGCCCCTGTGCCCCGGGGCGAACTCCAGAACAAGGCGGACCGCTACTACTTTTCGCAGAGCTTCGAGCTGCACCGGGGCGAGGTCTTCATCTCGCCCATGGACCTGAACATCGAGAACGGCAAGATCGAACAGCCCCTGAAGCCCATGATCCGCATCGGCACCCCGGTCTTCGACGACACGGGCGCCAAGCGCGGCGTCGTGGTGCTCAACTACCTGGCCCGGACCATCCTCGACGGCATCCGCACCGCCGAAAGCGGCGACCAGGGCACGCCCATGCTGCTCGATGCCGACGGCTACTGGCTGCTCGGCCCCAGCCCCGAGGACGAATGGGGCTTCATGTACAACGACCGGGCCGACCACAGCTTCAGCCGCGCCTACCCGAAGGTCTGGGAGCGCATCCTGAGCGACGGGGAGGGCCAGCTGAGCACCCGCGACGGGCTGTTCACCTTCCGCACCGTCCGCCCGCTGGACGCCGAGGCCGGGCCCCTGCCCACCTGCGTGGACGGCCAAAAGGCCGCAGGCTACTTCTGGGTGCTGCTCTCGCACATTCCCTCCAGCATCATGTCGGGCTACGCCAACAGCCTGCGCTTCAACCTGTTCCTGCTGGGCGCCGGGCTGTTCATCCTCATCGCCCTGGCGGCCTGGTCCCTGGCCCTGGCCATCACCCGGCGGCGCATCTACCAGAGCCAGCTGATCACCATGGCCCTGTACGACGCCCTCACCGGCCTGCCCAACCGCCAGATGTTCTTCGAACGGCTGGACTCCGGCCTGGACCTCGCCCGGCGCCACGGCCACGCCCTGGGCCTGCTGTACATCGACCTGGACGGCTTCAAGGCCGTCAACGACACCCACGGCCACGAGGCCGGGGACGAACTGTTGCAGCACGTGGCCCGGATCATGCTCGCCAACTCGCGCAAGTCCGACGTCGTGGCCCGCCTGGGCGGCGACGAATTCGCCATCATCCTGCCGGAGATCGGCTCCACGGGAGACGCCAAGACCGCCGCCGCCAAGATCATCGCGGCCCTGGACGAGCCCATCGCCATCGCCGCGGGCACGGTGTCCATCGGCGCCAGCATCGGCGCCGCCGTGTTCCCCGAGACCTCCGAGGACAGGGACGCCCTGCTGACCCTGGCCGACCAGGCCATGTACCAGTCCAAGTCCAGGGGCAAGAACACCTACACCGTGGCCGAACCCG
>CAYUIN010000157.1:0-5971 GCA_964444695.1 uncultured Desulfocurvus sp. | reverse complement strand
AGGGGGTTTCCTACCCCTCTCCCGATTCCCGCCCAGCGCCACCCACACCACCCCCCTCACTCCGCCTCATGCTTCGCGCAGTTTGCGCCACAGGGTGTTGACGCTCAGGCCCAGGAGGCGGGCGGCTTCGGCTTTGTTGTCGCCTGTTTGCCGCAGGGTTTCCTGGATGATGCATTGTTCGTGGTTATGCATGCGGGTGCGGAAGTCTTGTCCGGTGGCGTCGGGGAGTGTTTGTCCTTCGTGTGGGAGGGCTTCGCGGCTGAGTTCGTCGACGATTTCCAGGAGCAGGGTTTGCGCGTCGTGTCCGGAGAGTCCTGCGAGAGCGGCGTAGCGTTGTGCCAGGGAGTCGAGTTCGCGCACGTTACCGGGCCAGGTATGGCTGCGCATGCGTTCCAGGACGGGTTTGGCCAGGGGCAGTGGCGAGAGGTTTTCGGGGATCTGGTAGCGGGCCAGGAGGGTGGCCAGGAGAATGGGGATGTCGTCGATGCGGTCGCGCAGGGGCACGGAGTGGAGTTTGAGGGTAGCGATGCGGAAGTAGAGGTCGGAGCGGAAGCGACCTTTTCGGGCTTCGTGTGCCAGGTCTTTGTAGGACGAGACGACGACGCGTGCGTCTGTGGGGACGATGCGGTCGCCGCCGACGCGCATCACGGCTTTTTCTTCGATGGCGCGCAGCAGGCGCACCTGGATGCTTGGGGAGATGTCGGCCAGTTCATCGAGGAACAGGGTGCCTCCGGCGGCGAGTTCGAACAGGCCTTGTTTGCCGCCGCGTTTGGCGCCGGTGAAGGCGCCTTCCTCGTAGCCGAACAGTTCGCTTTCCAGGAGTGTTTCGGGCAGTGCGGAGCAGTTGACGGCGACGAAGGGCCGGTTGCGTCGCGGGCTGGCGGCGTGGATTCCTTGGGCCAGGATTTCCTTTCCGGTGCCGGTTTCGCCTTGGATGAGGATGGCGGCGTCTGTGGCGGCGTATTGTTCGGCCTTGGCCCGCAGTCGTTGCATGGCCGGGCAGTCGCCCCGCAGGTCGGCCAGTGTGTAGCGGGCGACGAAGCCTTTGGCGTAGAGTTTTTCCTTGAGTCTGCGGTCCAGGTCTTGGATGCGCGAGGCGCGGGTCAGGGTGGCGACGACGGCCTGGGTGTTTTCGGAGACGTTGACGGGCATGGCGCTGACCACGACGTCCACTCCGCCCACGCGGCGGACCTGGTCGGTCTCGGCCTCGCCGCTGTGCAGGACGTTGGCCAGTCCGGCGGCGCGCAGGGCTTCGGGCATGGGGTTGTGCAGGGTGCGGCGCGGGTCCAGGCGCAGGATTTCGGCGGCCACGGGGTTGATCAGGTCCACCTTTCCGGTGGCGTCCACGCCCACGACGCCTTCCTTGACGGTGTTCAGGATGACGCGCAGGCGTTCGGCCTCTTCGCGGCTGCGGCGCTGTGCGGAGGCGATGGCCCGTGCTTCTTCCAGGGCTTGTTGGATGACCCTGTCTCCGGGCACGACCACGAAGCCTTCGGCGCCCACGGACTCGGCGATGCTTTTGCAGACGCCGCCGCCGACGATGCTGCGGTAGCCGTCTTCCACGGCGCGGGAGATGGCGGCCACGAGTTCGGGGGTGGTCTGGAATTCCAGCAGGCGGATGTCCAGGTCCAGGATTTCGGCGAGCAGGTCCACGCCGGTGGTCGCCCCGCCGAAGCTGGTCAGGCCGACCTTGGCGCTGCGTTCCCGGGCCCTGAGCAGGGCGCGGATCACGTCGATGTCGCGCCGGGCGATGGTCACCACGGGCAGGTCCAGCTGTTCGCGCAGCAGCCGCCCGGTGGCGCCGCCGCCGAGCACGACCTCCACGCCTTCCGCCAGGCGGTTTTCGGCCACGGGCAGGGCGTCTTCCATGCTCGCCAGGCAGATCTCGACGTGTTCCCGGGTGGAATCGGCGAAGGCCTTGACGGCGTTGGCTATCTGCGCGGAATTGGAGACGAAGGCGAACCGGAAGATTCGCTGACCTTGCATGCTGTGGTTCCTCCTGGAGCCGGTGGGGGACGTCCGATTCTCCAGGTTGTAGACGCAACCCGCCACGGGGGCATGGCCGCACGGCGCGCAGCCCCGGCCCGCGGGGCCGGTCCGCTCGCGCCGTGCGGCGCCCGCCGCGCGCTCAGGCGAGGGCCAGCAGCGACTTGACAAGGATGAACCCGCCCACGAGCACGCAGACCACGGCCACGATGGTCCGCAGGATCCTGGTTCCCGGGCCGTGGGCGATGTAGGCGCCGATGGCCACGCCCACCAGCTCCACCCCCGTGACCCAGGTACCGGTCACGAAGTCGATGGAGCCGTATTCCAGGTTGCCCAGGGTGCCGGACACGGCGGCCACGATCTGGATCACCTGGCTGGTGGCGATGGCCGTCAGCGGCGCGAAGCCCAGGACGACCATCATCGGCACGGAGAGCACCGGCCCGCCCACGCCCGTGAGCCCCGAGCCGAAGCCCACGGTGGCGCCGATGGACAGCAGCAGCAGGGTCTTGCGCAGCGAGCGGCCGTTCATGGCCAGCAGGCCGTCGCCGGTGTACGGGCGGTAGGTGTACACCCCCGCGAAGACGATGATGCAGGCCAGGGCGATGTTCAGGTGCACGGCGTTGGTGTGCGCGGCGGCCATGGCCCCCAGGTAGCCGAAGAACACGGCGCCCAGGCAGACCGGGATGGTGATGCCCCAGTCGATGCTGCCCTTGCGCTGGTAGAGCAGCGTGCCGACCACGCCGGTGAAGATGAAGCTGAACAGGGCGGTGGCCATGGAGGTGTGCGTATCCATGCCCGAAAAGGCGGCCAGCGCCGGGATGAGCAGGATGCCGCCCACCCCGACGCAGCCGATGAGGGTGCCCACGAGAAGCGAAACGAGGACGAGTATGAAGATCGACATGCAGCGTATGTCTCCGTTCCGGGCGGCGCTTTTCGCGCCGCCCGGGTATTCGTTGTGTTGCGGTTAGACGCCCGGAGGCAGGATGTAGAAGTCCAGCTTGAGCACGGCCACGGCGATGATGAAGTACAGCGTGGAGACGGCCACGGAGAGCACCCCGCCGATCATGCCGTAGACGAACATCCGCTTGAGGTTCGCCCCGAAGCCCGCCACGATGCCCTGGGCGCCCGTGGACGAGGCCACGGCGTAGCTCCAGCTGATGGCGCAGCCCACGGCCCAGATGAAGGGCACGGCGCCCAGTTGCAGCCCGCCCCAGTTCTTGAACGTCTCGATGACCATGGGGATCATCACGCCCGCCGCCGCGGTGTCCGAGGTGACCTGCGACAGCGCGTTGCCGCCCAGGCTGAAGGCCACGATGGCCGCCACGTCGTTGCCCGCGCCGAACATCCCGCCGAGCCACTGCCCGACCACGGCGCTGGCGCCGGTGGTGTTCAGGATGCGGCCCAGGGCCACCGCCGCCGGCCAGATGAACAGGATCGCGATGGGGAAGTGCCTGGTCAGCGACTTGATGGAGACGATGTTCTCCCCGGGCTCGCGCCGCGAAGGCCAGAAGAACAGCAGCACCGCATAGATGAAGAACATCCGCGAAGGATGCATCCAGGCGAAGAACGGGCCCTTGAGCGTGCCCACGTACATCGGCCGCAGCAGGGCCAGGGCCACGATGAGCACGAAGCCCCAGAAGGCCACCTTCTCCTCGTAGCTGATGGAACCCATCTCACGCAGCTCGTTGCGGTAGAACTCGCGGCTGCCCTTGAAGGTGCTCAGCTCCGGCTTCATGAAGAAGTACATGTAGGCCGCCATGGCCGCCATGACCGCCAACGAAGGCGGGATCATGCGCAGCGTCCAGTCCAGGAAGAAGACCTCGTGGCCCACGTACTTCTGCATCAGCCCCAAGGTCACGATGGCCTGGCCGCCGCCCAGCGGCGTGGCCATGCCGCCCACCGAGGCGCCCCAGGCCACCGCGATGAGCACGTTGGAGGCCGCGTTGCTGTTCCAGCGCTGCTCGAAGCTCTCGAACCCCGCGAAGACCAGCGCCGCCACCGCGATGGGCGCGAACACCGCCGCCACGGGCGTGTTGCCCATCACGAAGCTGATCAGACCCGTGAGCAGGAACCAGCCGATCATCTGCTTGCGCGTGTCGTTGCCGAAACGCAGCAGGAAATGCAGCGCCAGGCGCTTGGCGAACCCCCAGCGCGCCCAGGCCACCGTCACGATGCTCGCGCCCACGATCAGGAACGCGTCCCGATGCGCATAGGCCTGCATCACCTTGAGGATCGGCATGTACTCGTGGAACGCCACCACGATCAGCGGCACCAGGCAGGTGACCTTGATGTCCACCGCCACCGTGACCCACCAGTAGACCATCCAGAACAGGATGCCGAAACCGACCCGCGCCTCGGGCGGGCCGAAGAACGGAATAAACTGCGTCGCCAGGAAGATCGCCGGTCCCAGCAGGATGTGTAGCCAGTTCCTCGCCTGGCCCGGCGGTTGCGCCTTGGTATCGTTCATGACACTTCACTCCTATGCGAAAGTTGTGGTCCGGGGAAGCCGCACGCTCCGGCCCCGGCTCCCCCGGTTGCGGTCCGTTACAAGGCCAGCTCGCCGTCGTAGTCGCGCTTGATGCTGAAATGCGTCTTCCACTTGCGCCAGGCACGCTGACCCATCACCAGCTCCTCCTCCGGAGCGCCCAGGGGATACCGGTCCGCAGGCACGTCCGCCTCCGTCCACAGGCCCTTCTTGCGCCGCTCCTCACGCTGGTCCATCAGCCAGTCGTTGTAGCTCTCGTACACGATGTGGCCCTCGGGACCGTCCAGCGTCGCCGCACGGATCCGACCGTCCCACTCCTCGTACTTGGCCGCCTTGGCCAGGGAAGGCATCTCGGGCTCCACGTCCAGCTCGTACCCGGCCTCCACCAGCTCCTTGCCCGCCACGGCCGCGAAGATCCGCTGGTCCCGCTGGCTGAGCAGGTCCTTGTAAATGCCGATGTACTTGTCGCTCACCGGGCTGCCCAGCGGCTTGTGATCCTCCGTCCTGCCCCGCGCCACGCCGATGTCCGACCTGTGGAACTCCATCATCCCCGGGTCGTACTCCTCGCCCAGGAACTCGCACGTCCGCCGCAGGACGTCCTCCGGACGACGCACCAGCTCCTCGTAACGGATGTCCATCCACTGGCCCGTGCCCAGCTTCTCCCGCCACGGCGCCGCCGCGTTCATGCACAGCTTCCAGACCTTCGCCGCGCTGTAGATGTTCATGGGCCCGAACGACGACTCCAAATAGTCCGCCGAAGCGTCCCGCCCATCCCGCGTGATGTAGATGAACTGCGCATTGGGAAAATCATTCAATATCGGGCCGATGAAGAACAGGTTGTACGGCGTCTTCTCGCCCCAGCGGGGCTTGTCCCCGGCCTCCTTGGCAAAACGCTCGAACATCGCCGCATACAACCCGGCGAAACTCCGCTCCCGGACACTCCCGATGATCTCGTCCACGATCGTCCTCGGATTGACCGACATGCCCCAGTACGGCGTCTTCAACCCGTGCACCATCTCCGTGGCCAACGTCCGGAAATTCTCCGGCTTCGAAAGATCACCGTACGTGTGCAGATACGGATAAAATCGCGAATAATACCAAACCACCTCCGGAACAGCGATGCGCGGATGACAGCCGAGCATCGCCATCACCAACGTCGTGCCCGACCGCTCAGGACCAATCATGATGATCGGCCGCTCCTTCAGCATAAGTGCCATGAGAACCTCCATTGTGTTTCCACCCCATGGAGCAAGCCGTATGCCAACCGCCAATGATGTTTTTAATAGCTGATTTTACTCAGCTAATTTCAAAAACGATCAAAGATTCGAAAACAAACCGTATCGATAATGATGCGGCGTAGTTTAAAATCGATACGGTGGCCGCGCCTGGATAACCGGCAGACATCGCTCGGAAACTGCGGAGGGGAGGAGAGGTCGGGCGGCGTGGCTGGCGTTAGGCTGGATTGCCTCCGGCGGCTCAAGGGCTATGGCCCTTGAGAAT
>CAYUIN010000156.1:0-6010 GCA_964444695.1 uncultured Desulfocurvus sp. | reverse complement strand
TAATCCCGACTGAAACGCTCCCAGTTGTCTTTTTCTCCCAAGGTGTTATCAGGGAAATGACCCGGAGCGGAACAAGGAGGGGAGCTATGAGCGAGTTTACGTTTGCCGACATCCCCAAGGCCCTGCATCATGGGGAAATCATGATGCTCGCGGATGGGGTTGCCCTGCGGTTTGAAAGCAACGGAGAGGCCAAGGACATCTTCTTTGGAGACGAGTGGACGGCCTCCGTCCAGCTCTTCCCGGCCAATACGCATGAGTTCCAAAACGGCGGCAAGACCATCAAGCTCACCGCCCAGTTCGATGATTCCTTGATGGTCGAATACGCCTAGAGCCTGAACCTCCGACTCCGGGGATGCGTAAACCCGCCGCAGCTGTTGCGGCGGGTTTCATTTTTGGGGCGGCACGGCGGGCCCCGCGTCGGCCCCCGGCGCCACGAAAAAGCGACCGCCCCGGGGTGGGACGGCCGCTGTCGTTCGTCGGTCCTGCCTCGCGCCGGGGCGCGGGCGGGGGTTATTCCATGGGCGTGTTCTTCACCAGGTTCCAGATGCCGCAGGGGCAGGCGTCGGCGCAGAAGCCGCAGCCGATGCACTTGGCGGGATCGGAGACCATCTCGAAGTCGTCGCCCTTTTCCTGGCGGCTGATGGCCCCCTGGGGGCAGACGGTGACGCACAGCCCGCAGTCGCGGCAGGAACCGCAGCTGGAGCACTCCGCCGCGCAGTCCTGGACGCTCTCGAAGCTCGCCTTGCGCGGGTCGAAGTAGGCCAGGGTCATGCGCGAGTAGTCGATGGTCTCGGACAGGCGGCCCTCGTCGTCCACGTATTCCAGGCGGGCCCGCAGGTCCTCGTTCATCTCGGCGGTGTCGCCCAGGGGGCGGGCACCGGCCAGGATGGAGTCGATGACCACGGCGGCCCGGCGGCCGTCGCCGATGGCCTGGGTCAGCAGGCCCAGGCGGATCACGTCGCCGATGGCGAACACGCGCGGGTTGGTGGTCTGGAAGGCCTCGTTCACGGAGATGTAGCCGCGCTGGACGTCGATGTCCTCGGTCAGGAACTCCAGGTCGGGCATGTCGCCGATGGAGATGACCACGGTATCGGCGGGAATGACCTCGCCCGTGGAAAGCACGACGCCCTCGTCGGTGATCTCCTTGGTGAAGCAGGGCCAGCGGAACTGGGCGCCGTACTTCTCGGCCTCCTCGCGCTCCTTGCCGAAGCTCGCGGGCTCCTGCACGTCGATGAGGGTGATCTCCTTGGCGCCCAGGCGACCGGCCTCGCTGGCCACGTCGCAGCCGACGTTGCCCGCGCCGATGACCACCAGACGCTTGCCGACCTTGGCGGAGCCGCCCTTGGCCTGCTTCAGGAACGCGCCCGCCGGGATCATCCGCTCCTTGCCGGGAACGGGGATGATGCGCGGCTTCTGCGAACCGGTGGCCAGGACCACGAAGTCGTAGTCCTTAAGCAGCGCGGCGAAGTCGGCCTTGGTCAGGTCCTTGTCCAGCTGCACGTGGGGCAGGATGCGCCGGGCGCGGTCCAGCTCCGCTTCCAGGACGTCCACGGGGATGCGCCCGGAGGGGATCTGGGAACTCAGCTTGCCGCCGAGCTGCTTCTCGCGGTCGAAGACCGTGGCCTGATGGCCGAGCAGCCGCAGCTGCCAGGCCACGGACATGCCCGCCGGGCCGCCGCCGATGACGGCGATCCTGGCCTCGGACACGGGCGGCAGCTCCGGGTCCTTGGCGCGCAGGCCCGCCTTGCCCAGGGCCTTGGCGTCCACGGGCGCCATCTTCTGGGTGCCGCGCGTGCAGTTGTCCATGCACAGGTTGGGGCACAGGTGCCCGCAGACCGTGGCCGGGAAGGGCGTGTAGCGCATGGCGAGGTCCACGGCCTCGTCCAGCTTGCCCGCGCGGATCAGGCCCCAGCGCTCGCGCACCGGGATGCCCGTGGGGCAGGCGGTCTGGCAGGGGGCCGCGTACTTGCGGTTCTCCCACACCGGGACGTTGCGGCGCAGGTCGCCGGTGGTGATCAGCGGGATGGGCGAGCGGTCCAGGCTGGTCAGGTCGCCGATCAGCCCGCCGCGTCCCAGCTCGCCGTCCCAGACCTGGGAGCGGAACTCCTTCATGGTCCGGCGCTTCTTGGACACGCGCTCAAGCGGCGTTTTGGCCGCCAGGCACTTCCAGTCGTCGCGCACGGCGAGCTTCTTCAGTTCCTTGGATTTGCCGACGCGGCCCAGGAAGTCCTTGAGGCCGCCCTTGAGCCAGGCCCAGTCCTCGTCGGAGATGGGGATCTCCTTGGCGTCCACCTGCGAGTACCCTTTGTGCGGGCCCCGGAAGTAGATCCTGCCGCCGACCATGCCCACGCCGGGGCGGTAGCCGAGAACGTTGTCCGGGTCCTTGGGGTTCAGCCCGCAGACCACGGCCAGGCCGCCCGCCATGAATTCGGCGAAGTAGTCGCCCACGCTGTCCAGGACCCACAGTTCGGGCGGGGCCATGCGCGGGTTCTGCTTGGTCATGGTCATCCCGCGCGAGCCGATGTGCCCGCCGATGAAGACCTTGCCCTGGGCCATGGCGTTGCAGGTGCCGTTGGAGGCGTTGCCGTTCACGACGATCTCGGCCCCGGCGTTCAGCCAGCCGGTGTCGTCGGAGGCCGGGCCGTCGGTGACGATGGTCGTGCCGGGGAAGCCCATGGAGCCCAGGCGCTGGCCCGGGGAGCCCTTGACCTTGATGGTCAGCGGCGTTTCCTTGCTCTTCCACAGCCGCCCGCCGATGCCGTGATGCCCGAAGGCCTCCACCGTCAACTCGGTGGCGCCGTCGGCCACGGCCTTCTGGACGCGCTCCTCGAGGATGCGCGACTCGATGCGGCAGCCGTCTTCCTGTCCGTGTATGGTGATAGCTTTCTTCTTGGCCATTGTATTCTCCGGTGGTCCCGTGCTTGTGCGCTAGACGCAGTAGCGGATGCTGAGGCGGTCGGCCACGTCCTTGTCGGCGATGCCCAGGGCGTCCGACATGCCGATGGGCAGCGAGGTGGAGCGGCCCAGCGGGGCCAGGATCTTCTTCATCTCGCTGTCGAAGGCCAGGTACACGTCCACCACGCGCTCGGCGACCTTTTCGGGGTCCAGGCGGCGGTACAGGCGCGGGTCCTGCGAGGTGATGCCCTTGGGGCAGGCGCCGATGTTGCAGACGTTGCAACGGTCGCCCTCGCTGCCCACGCATCCGGCCCCGGCCTGCATGATGTACTTGCCGATCTGCACGGCGGAGGCGCCGAGCATGATCAGCGCGGCGGCGTTGGCGGCCAGGTTGCCGTTCTTGCCGATGCCGCCGCCCGCGATGATCGGCAGCTCGTTCTGCGCGCCGATCTTGCACAGGTTCAGGTAGCAGTCGCGGATGTTGGAGGCGATGGGGTGGCCCATGTGGTTCATGGACACGTTGTAGGCCGCGCCGGTGCCGCCGTCCTCGCCGTCGATGGCCAGGGCCGCTGCGTACTTGTTGCGCGCCAGGTTGTTGAGCACGGCCAGGGAGGTCGTGGTGGCGCTGATCTTGGGATACACGGGCACGCGGAAGCCCCAGGCCATGGACATGGACTGGATCATCTTCGCGACCGCCTCCTCGATGGAGTACTTGGTCTGGTGGGTCGGCGGCGAGGGCAGGGACACGCCCTGGGGCACGCCGCGGATCGCCGCGATGAGCTTGTTGACCTTGTGCCACATCAGCAGGCCGCCGTCGCCGGGCTTGGCGCCCTGGCCGTACTTGATCTCCACGGCGCAGGGGTCTTCCTTCATCTCCGGCAGGGCGTGGATGATCTCGTCCCAGCCGAAGTAGCCCGAGGCGATCTGCAAGATGGTGTACTTGAGGAAGCGCGAGCGCAGAAGGCGCGGCGGGCAGCCGCCCTCGCCGGTGCACATGCGCACGGGCATGCCCAGCTCCTCGTTGAGGTACGCCACGCCCATCTGCAGGCCTTCCCACATGTTCGGCGACAGGGCGCCGAAGCTCATGGAGCCGATCATCAGCGGGTAGATCTTGCGCACCGGGGGCATCCAGCCCTGCTCCTCGAAGGTCGCCAGGGCCTTTTCGGGCGGCAGGATGCGGCCGATGAGGGTCGAGAGGTCGAATTCGTGGCGCCCGGCGTCCAGGGCCGGGTCGGTGAGCATGGAGATGCGCACGAATTTGATCTGGTCCAGCAGCGAGTTCTTGTCGTTGCGGCGACCGCCCCGGGTGCGGGCCGCGCCGCCCCGGTTCTCGTGCATCTTGAGCTTGGGCTGCTCGGGGTTGCCCGCCGGACGGATGGCGTCGTTGGGGCAGACCATGGAGCACATGCCGCAGCCGATGCAGGAGAAGGCCGGGTCCGTCTTCTGGCGGATGCCGTAGTAGACGGAATACTGGTTCTCGCTCTCGGTGGTCAGGCCGAAGTTGACCTTGATCTCACGCTTTCTGTGCACGCCGAGTTCGATGGCGCGCACGGGGCAGACGGTGGTGCACTGCCCGCACAGCGTGCATTTGTCCTTGGCCCAGCTGATCTGCCAGGGCAGATCGACGAGGCTCAGCGTACTCGGGGTAACGGCTGCGTTTGACGGCATATCTCGATCTCCTCACACTGGGGCGAAACGATGGCGGTGTCCAGGTGCATGGGCTGGAAGTCCTTGGTCTTGTCGCGGTCGGGGATGGCGGCGTCCAGGCCGCAGATCTCCGACGAGAAGGCGAACATGCCGGGGCGGCCGCCGACCACGCCGGGGCGCAGCTTCTTGCGGTCCTGGACCATGAACATGGTCTTGTCCGGCAGGCAGCCGATGATGCAGTTGGGCCCGTCGATGATCAGCTTGCGGCAGCTGGTCTTGAGCTGGGCCAGGAAGGGCCCGTCGGGATGGGCCTCGATGCCCGCGTCGTCCAGCGGCGTGATGATGTGCTTGTAGGCCTGCAGGGGCAGGCCCAGGCGCTTGGTGGTGTAGTGGCAGATGTGGGTGAAGACCTCGGAGTCCGAGTGGTAGCCTTCGTAGCCCGGCACGCCCGAGGACATCAGCCATTCCTTGATGGGAATGAAGGCCGTGTTCTCGCCGTTGGTCATGGTGCAGATGCCCTGGATGAAGAACGGGTGGCAGGCGTAGAGGTTGATGGCGTAGTTGGTGTTCTGCCTGCCCTGGGCCAGGATGTGGCGGGCGTGCAGGTCTTCGCGGTCCACGCCGAGGTACTCGCCGACGGACAGCGGGTCGCCGATCTCCTTGACCATCACCACGTCGGGCCAGAAGCTGAAGACGGTGATGTCCTCGTTCTCCATGCCCATGTGCTTGAGCTCCACGCGGGTCATGGTGATCTTCTGCTCCCGCTCGGCCTGGGGCAGGGAGCGCCAGGCCTTGGGCAGGTCGTAGGCCGCCACGAGATACACGTCGCGGCTGGGGGTGCCTTCGGGGGTTTCGGCGGGCAGGTCCCAGGCCAGACGGTGGCGCAGCTTGAAGCCCTTGTCGTCCATGTACTGGACGAGGCGCTTCTCGCCGTCCCTGGTCAGGATGCCGGACAGGATGGGGCAGTCCTTCAACTCGCCCAGAGGCCCGCCCAGGCCCGTCAGGAAAAGCCCGACGCCCGAGCCGTCATGGCCTTCGCGCATGACGTCCAGGGCGCGTACGGCCCTCATGGGCGAGACGGGCTCGGAGCTCGTGAGAGCGAACAAACGGCACATTGCATAACTCCCTAACGCAGCAGAGGTTTCAAACAGGCTTCACCGTGGGGAGCGTCCCTGGCTGGGACCGGCAGGCGTGAAGCGGAAAAATGACCGGCGCGCGGGGCCTGGCCCTGGGCGTGCCGGAGTGAAACCGGGATGTCCGTATGGCGATGTCCGGAGTGCGGACCCGGGCGTTTTCCGCTCGGCCCGGTCGGGGGAGCGGCGTCGCATCCGGGAAGGTCGGCGCCCCGCGTCCGTGCACGCGAAAGCCCCGGCCCGTAAACGTCAAACGGGGAATTACTCTTATAGTATAAGACGGGGCAAGTAAAGTATGAATTGATGATACTTTATGACAATTTTGTAAATCATTT
>CAYUIN010000155.1:0-6014 GCA_964444695.1 uncultured Desulfocurvus sp. | reverse complement strand
TTCTTGTTCTTGCGGAAGTGGGTCATGAAGTTCTCCACCTGCATGGTGCCGATGAGGAAGTTCTCCACCACCTTGTCCGCCTTGTTGTGCGCGGAGATGACCTTGCCGCCCAGACGCTCCGCCAGGTCCGAGACCTTGATGGCGCCCATCAGCGGATCCTTGGGGATCACGCCCAGCACCCGCACGCCCATGCGCTCCAGGCAGGGCCGCAGCATGGTCTCCACCTCGTCCATGAAGGACGGGGGGATGTCGTTGAGCACCACGCCCAGCAGCGCGTCGCCCAGGGTCTCCTTCATGACCATCAGGTAGTCGTATTTCAGCTCGTCGTGGAAGCGGTCGATGATGATCGTCTTCAGGCCCAGCTCGCGGACCACGGAGATGGCGTCCACGTTGCAGTATTTGCCCGAATACATGCTGCCCGACCCGGCCACCACGGTCACGTCCGCGCCCTGGCTGACCTTGTCGTAGGCGCCCTTGATCTGCCCCACGAGGTCCCCGGTCTGGCCGCTGAAGGCCTTGACCTTGAAGTCCTGGGTCACCAGCACGGGCGTGACGTCGGCGCTCTCGCCCTTGAGGCCCAGGATGTTCTGCACGAAATAGGCGTCCTCGTCCCAGGGTGTGCCGTCGATCTCGGTGGGCATGGCGCCCACCGGCTTCATGTAGCCGACGGACAGGCCGTCCTTCTGGAACTTGAGGCCAAGCCCCATGACCACCATGTTCTTTCCGGAAAAGCCCGCCGTGGACCCGATGTAGATTCCCGCCATGGTCGTTTCGTCCTCCTCGGTATCGTCGAACGTGTGTAATCTATTTTTGCGCCGTTGCAAATCCCGTCCGGCGCGGTTCCGGCCCCGGTCAGGTGCCCTCGGTGCACAGCGTGACGCGCACGTCCGCCACCACGGCGCCCTCGTGGTTCACCAGGATCGGGTTGAATTCCGCCTCGTAGATCTCCGGAAAATCCTGGGCCATCTGGGACATGGTCAACAGGATGTCCTCGATGGCCTTGAAGGCCACCGGCGGCTCGCCGCGCACGCCGCGCAAGAGCGGGTAGGACTTGATGTCGCGGATCATCTGCTGCGCGTCGTCCAGGGCCAACGGGGCCAGGCGGAAGGCGATGTCCTTGAGGACCTCGACGTAGATGCCGCCCAGGCCGAACATCACCAGCGGGCCGAACTGCGGGTCGCGCTTGAAGCCGATGATCACCTCCTTGGAGCCCCTCGGCGCCATGGACTGCACCAGGCAGCCCGTGATGTACGCATGCTCGCGCAGGCGCTTGGCGCGGGAGGTGATGTCCATGAACGCGGCGCGCACGGCCTGCTCGTCCGCCAGGCCGACCTTGACCCCGCCCACGTCGGACTTGTGGGAGATCTGCGGCGAGGCGATCTTGAGCACCACGGGGTAGCCGATGCGCCCGGCGGCGCGTACGGCCTCGTCGGAGGTCCGGGCCAGCTCGGTCCTGGGCACGGGCAGTTCGTAGGCCGCCAGCAGTTCCTGGGCCTGGAATTCCACGATCTCCGTGCAGCCGTCGCCCCGCGCGGCGGAGATGACCTTCTGCGCCCGGCCCTTGTCGCGCCGGTAGCAGACCTCCACGGGCAGCGGCCGGGTCTGCCACTCGCGGTAGCGGTACATGGCCTCGATGCTGTGGATGGCGGGCTCGGGGAAGGCGTAGCACGGGATGCCCGCCGCCTGGAGCATTTCGCGCCCCGGGCCCACGCGGCGGCTGCCCATGAAACAGGTGAAGATCGGCTTGTCGCAGGTGGCGGCGACGTCGATCACGGCCTGGGCCGTGGCCTCCACCTCGGCCGAGGCCGTGGGCGTGAGCAGTACCAGGATGGAGTGCACCATCTCGTCGCGGGCGATGATCTCCAGGGCCTTGCGGTAGCGCTCGGCGGGCGCGTCGCCGATGATGTCCACGGGGTTGTACACCGAGGCGAAGGGCGGCAGGGCGTGCATCAGCTCGTCCACGGACTTGCCCGTGAGCGGGCTCATCAAAAGGGCCGAGCGCTCGGTGACGTCGGCGGCCATGATGCCCGGGCCGCCGGAGTTGGTCAGGATGCAGAGGTTCGGGCCCTGGGGCAGCGGCTGGGTGGAGAAGGCCTGGGCCAGGTTGAACAGCGAGGCCACGTCCGACACGCGGATGATCCCGGCCTGGGTGAAGGCCGCGCCGTAGGCCTGCTCGGACCCGGCCATGGCCCCGGTGTGGCTGGAGGCGGCCTTGGCGCCCGCCGAGGTGGTGCCGGACTTGATCATGATCACCGGTTTTTCCGGGGTCACGTCGCGGGCCATGCGCAGGAAGCGCTGCCCGTCCTCCACGCTCTCCACGTAGCCCAGGATGACCTTGGTGTCCTCGTCCTCGCGCAGCCAGGTGAGCATGTCCGTCTCGTCCAGCACGGCCTTGTTGCCCAGGCTGATGAAGCTGGAAAAGCCGATGTTCTCGCCCAGGGCCCAGTCCAGGATGGCCGTGCACAGCGCGCCGGACTGGGAGAAGAAGGCGATGGACCCCGGCGAGGGCTGCCCGGATGCGAAGGTGGCGTTCATGCCGTTCTTGATGTTATTGAGGCCGAGGCAGTTGGGGCCGAGCAGCGCCATGTCGTACTTGCGCGCCACCTGCCGGAGCTCCTGCTCCAGGACGTAGCCTTCCCGGCCGATCTCCTTGAACCCGGCGGTGATCACGATCACGGCGCGGGTCCCGGCGGCGCCCAGTTCTTCCAGGGCGCCGATGACGAACCGGGGCGGGATGCAGATCACGGCCAGGTCCGGGGGCGCGGGCAGCTCGGCCACACTGGCCGTCACGGGCAGGCCGAGGATCTCGCCGCCCTTGGGATTGATGGGATGGATGGCGCCCTTGAACCCGGCGCCCACCAGATTGGACAGGATGCTGTGGCCGACCTTTCCCGGAACGCCGGAGGCGCCGACGACCGCGACGGACGACGGCTCGAACAGCGCCTTGAGATTGTTCTGCGACATAGCGACCTTTTGTTTCGCGGGGAAAGTGATGACGCAAGATTTCGAATCGTTGCAAAATGTTATTTCGCATCGGTTTTCTCAAGTCAAGCATTTGCGGACCGCGCTCACGCACAGCTCCTACGCCAATGAAAGCGAGGACGTGAGCCAGGACAACGAACGCCTTGAATTCCTTGGCGACGCCGTGTTGGAGCTTGGGGTTTCCGAATTGCTGTTTCGCTGCCACCCGGACGCGCCCGAAGGGACGCTGACGCGGATGCGCGCGCGCCTGGTGAGCGAACCGGCCCTGGCCGGGCTGGCCAGGGAGCTGGGGCTGGACGAGCTGCTGTTTCTGGGAAAGGGCGAGGAGATGCAGGGCGGGCGGCAACGCGACGCGCTGCTGGCCGACGCCTTCGAGGCGGTGCTCGGGGCGGTGTTCGTGGACGGGGGATTCGCGGCCGCGCAGGCCGTGGTGCGCACGATCTACGAGCCGCGCCTGCCGCAGGCCTGCGACGTGCGCCGCGTGCGCGACGCCAAGAGCCGCCTGCAGGAGCTGACGCAGGAACAGCACAGAAAACGCCCGGTGTACGCCCTGTTGGGGACGTCCGGTCCGGACCACGCCAAGGTCTTCGAGGTGGAGCTGGCCCTGCCCGACGGTCGGCGCCTGCGCGCCACGGGCCAGAGCGTCAAGAAGGCGGAGCAGACGGCTGCCGCCAAGGCCCTCGAACTGCTTACTTCCTAGGCCGCCAGGGCCGACGCGTTTCCGCCCGGGGAGGCCGAAGCCTCCCCGGCCGGGTACGTCTTTGGTCCTAAGCAGCCAAAGCAGGACTCGAAGCAGAGCCCGGCATCAACCGCCGCCGCCGATGAGCTGCATGGCCAGACGCGGGATGGAGTTGGCCTGGGCCAGCATCGCCGTGGCGGACTGGGTCAGGATCTGGTTGCGGACGAACTCGGTCATTTCCCAAGCCACGTCCACGTCGGAGATCCGGGATTCCGCGGACTGCAGGTTCTCGGCCTGGATCTGCAGGTTGGAGATGGTGTTCTCCAGACGGTTCTGCAGGGCACCGAGGTTGGCGCGGATCTTGTCCTTGGAAATAATTGCCGCATCCAGGGCGGCCAGGGCCGCCTGGGCCAGGGACTGGGTGGAGATGGACATGCCGCCGATGGAGTTGCTGGCGCCGGAGTCCGCTCCCATGCCCAGGCCGAAGTGCGACGCCGTGGCACCGCCGATGGAGATGAAGTAGTAGTCTTCATCGCTGTCGTTGCCGGTACCGAAGTGGATCTTCATCGGGCCCGAGGGCTGCAGGCCGGAACCGTCGTGCTGCGTCGGGATGGTCCCGGACAGCGTTCCGTCGAGCAGGTGGACCTGGTTGAAGTCCGTGGCCATGGCGATTCGCGTGATTTCCGAAGCCATCGCCTGGTACTCGGAGTCGATGATCAGGCGCTGATCCGAGTTGTAGGTACCGGTGGCCGCCTGTTCGGCCAGTTCCTTCATGCGGATCAGCTTTTCGTCGATGATCTGCAGCGCGCCGTCGGCGGTCTGGACCATCGAGATGGCGTCGTTGGCGTTACGGATGCCCTGGTGCAGGGTGGCAACGTCGGAGCGCATCAGCTCGCGGATGGCCAGGCCCGCCGCGTCGTCGGCGGCGGTGTCGACCCGCAGTCCCGAGGAGAGCCTCCTGGTCGAGGTGGACAGCCGCCCGTACGTCTGCGTCAGGTTGCGGGCCGCGTTCATCGCCATGAGGTTGTGGTTGATGACCAAAGACATTGCAAAACCTCCTTGTTTTGACTTGTCCATTTTAAGCAGCGAACGTGCCAAATGAACTTTGGTCAACAATTCCAGTATATTAGTATCTAGACAAACTCTAGAGACGCCCTCTTCCGCCCCGGTGTGGAGCTTTTTTCCCTCCCCCCGACGGTTTTTTAGCGCCTGTGCAAGGCCCCGGAATCGCGAGCGAAATGCAACATTTGCCGCCCGCCGGTGGCGGCGGGCGCAATTTTTTGCGCGAAAACCCTAAAGGAGCGGGGGCAAAGTGCCGATAACACGGGTGAGACGGCCGGTTACAGGCCGCACACTTGGCGAAAAAGGGAGAGGGGACATGGAAGTCAACGACATCGTGAACGCTACGGCACAGGCCTACGGAAAGAATTTCCGTATCGACGGCGAGGGGACCCGGTCACAGGCGGCCCGGGGCGCCTCCACACGCAAGACCGCCGAGGCCGCCGACCCGCAGGACAGGGGAACCGTCCTGGAGAAGGTGGTCCAACCCGTGGAACGCTTCATGGGACGCATCGGCGTGGAGATCAAGTTCCACGTCCACGAGGAAACCGGCGAGATGCAGGCGGAAGTCATGGACCCCTCGGGAGAGAAGGTCCTGCGCAAGATCCCGTCCGACGAGATCCTGCGCCTGGCGGCCTCCATCAAGGAAATGAGCGACCACTACCTGAACAAGGCCCTCTAGGCCCCGCGCCGCTCTCCTCCCGTCTCGCCAGACGCCGATCCGCCCGCCCCGGCCACCCGGGGCGGGCTTTTTCATGCCCGCTGACCGCCGGGCGCGCCGGCTGCCACGCACACCACGACGAAGAAGCCGCCCCCGGACTGGCCGGGGGCGGCGATCTTGCGCGCCGAACCCGGCGGAGGGCACCGCCGGGTTCGGGTTATGGTGAGTGGTTCGGTTGTGTGCTGTGTGTGCTATCTCTTCATCTGGATCACGGTCTGCAACAGCCCGTCCACGGAGGTCACGACCTTGGAGTTGGCCTGGAAGCCGCGCTCCGTGGTGATCATCTGGACGAACTCGTTGGCCATGTCCACGTTGGAGGACTCCAGGGAGTTGGAGGAGATGGAGCCGTAGCCGTTGGCGTTGGCCGGGCCGGCGGTTGCCTCGCCGGACTCCCTGGTCTCGGAGAAGAGGTTGGAACCGTTGCGCTGCAGGCCCCACTTGTTCACGAAGTCGTACAAGGTGACCTGGAACAGCTCCAGAACCACGCCGTTGGAGTAGCGGCCGGTGAGGATGCCGTCGCGGTCCACCGAGACGTTCTGCAAAAAGCCGAAGGTGTAGCCGTCCTGGGACTGG
>CAYUIN010000154.1:0-6039 GCA_964444695.1 uncultured Desulfocurvus sp. | reverse complement strand
CCCAAGAAAAATCGACTGTCGCGCCGGGGGGTTGCTCGCCCGGGTGCGGGCGGCAGCGCGGGCGGCGTGCGGCGCGGCGGGCGGTCCCCTGCGGGGCGCGGCGGCACTGCGCGCCAGGGGGCGACGGGGCCGGGAGAACGTTCAAAATGTGACGAGCGCCGTGCGGCAGCTGTTCGGGGGGAGACGGGCGCCCTGCCCCGCTGCGCCCTGCCCGGCCCGTGGCCTAGAAGAACAGGGAGACGGCGGCCACGGCCAGGGAGGCGAAGGCCAGGACGCCGTAGGCCCGGGGGATGCGCAGGGACATCAGGCCGCCCAGGCTGGCCAGCAGCCACAGGGCGCCCCAGCCGAAGGTGCCCGGCGCCGGGCGCATCAGCCCGCGCGACAGGAGCTGCCCGGCCAGCACGGACAGGACCCCGGCCCCCACGGCGAAGAACATGAAGTAGGACAGCCCGGCCTGGACCAGGGCCCGGCGCACCAGGCGGCCGGGGTCGTAGTCGTCCTGTCGGCCGGGGCGCAGCCAGCCTTGCAGGGTGTTGTAGGCCGAGTTCTGCCAGGAGCGGTGCAGCCTCTCCAGGCCCGAGGCCAGCCAGGCCAGGGGCATGCCCAGCAGGATGGGGAACACGGCCTGGGACGCGCCGGACAGGCCGAAGGCCGTCATCAGCGTCAGGGCCGTGAGGTTGCCCGCGGCGGGATTGGGTGGGATGAAGGTTCCGGCGGGGATCAGGTCCAGCCAGAGCAGCTCGAAGACCAGGGACACGGACACGGCCAGGGCCACGTCTCCGGTGACCAGGCCCCAGAGCAGGCCCTGGACAACCGGGCGTTCAAGGATGCCCAGGTTCAGCGAGAACCGGAGCAGCGAAAAGACGGCAAAAAAAAACTCGCGCAGAGCACCCAGGCCGCGACGGCCGCGCCAGTGGTCACCATATCTTGCCCACCTGTACGGGTTCGTTGGGCACGCAGCGGAAATCCAGGGCCACGCCCCGCTTGCTGAAGAATTGCAGGCAGACCTTGTCCTCGCCGCCGATGGCCACGTGGGCGCAGACCTGCTCCTTGCCGGGGCCGTAGTGCATGTTGCCCAGGTTCAGGCTGGAGAAGGCCAGCCCGCTTTCGTAGGCCCGCCGGGCGTCCTCGCAGCTGGCGAAGAGCACCAGGGCGTCGGGCTCCTCCTCCCCGGCGAAGGCCTCGGCCATGAAGCCGTGCACGCGCTCCACGGGCACGAAGACCTTCTCCACGGTGCTGGGGATGGCCAGGCCCATGATTTCCTGGCGCAGGGAGTCGTCGGACAGCGGGTCGTTGGCCACGACGATCATCCGCGACTTGGTGAAGGGCAGCCAGGTTTCGATGATCTGCCCATGGATCAGGCGGTTGTCCACTCGCACCCAGAACACGGCTAGCCTCCGGCCACCTTTTGGCGCAGCACCTCGCCCGCGACCACGATGCCCTGCACGCCCGCGCCCTTGGCCTCCACGGCCAGCTTGGACAGCGGCAGCGCGCGCATGCCCAGGACCTTGAGCAGCATCGGCAGGTTCACGCCGGTGATCACCTCCAGCTTGCCGGTGCCGAGCAGCGACAGGCTGAGGTTGGTGGGGGTGCCGCCGAACATGTCCGTCAGCACCAGAACGCCCGAGCCCTGGTCCACGTCGTCCACGGACTTGCGCAGGGTCTCGATGGTCTTGTCGATCTCGACGGTGGTGTCCACGCTGACGGAGACGCAGGCGTCCTGGGAGCCCAGGATCATCTCGGCGGCGGCGATGAGCCGCGCGCCGTAGTCGGTGTGCGTGACGACAACCACGCCCACGTCGCCCTTCTTGTTCTTGTCCTTGCTCATTGGATCCGTCTTGCTCGCGGTGCGGGCCGGGGCCTTCGCCCTCGTGGCCGCCTCCGTCATTTGAGGTCGATGTGCCTGTGTTCGAGAAAGACTGCATAATCCGAGTCGCGCAATGAGTCAAAGACTGCTTCGGCCACGGCCACGGACCGATGCCGCCCGCCCGTGCAGCCGAAGGCCAAGGTCAGCCTGTAGCGCCCTTCCTGGGCGTACAGCGGCAGCAAAAAGCTCAGGTAATCCAGCTGCCGGCGCAAAAACTCCCGCCCCGGGTCCGCGCCCAGGACGTATTCCGCGATGGGCCCGTCCTTGCCGGAGAGCGGGCGCAGGGCCTCGTCGAAATAGGGGTTGGGCAAAAAGCGCAGGTCGAAGACCAGGTCCGCGTCCGTGGGCACGCCGTGCTTGAAGCCGAAGGACATCACATACAGCCGCAGGCCCCAGCGCTTGTCCTTGAGGAAGTTCCACTTCTCCTGGAGCGTGCGCCGCAGGTCGTGGATGGAATAGCCCGAGGTGTCCAGCACCAGCTCGGCGCGCTCGCGCACCGGGGCCAGCATCTCCAGCTCGCGTTCGATGGCCGCGCCCAGGGACAGCGCGCCTTCCAGCGGGTGCGGGCGGCGGGTGGCGGCGTAGCGCCGCAGGAGCACGGCCTTGGAGCATTCCACGAACACGATGCGCGGGCGGATGCCCAGGGCCTCGCACTGGGCGATGGTCTGCTGCCACTGGGAACTGAAATCTGACTGGCGGACGTCCATGCCCAGGGTCAGGCCCCGGTGGTGGACCTCCTCCTGCCGGTCGAAAAGGCGCACCAGGTCCGGGATCAGCCCCGGCGGCATGCCGTCCACGGACAGAAACCCCAGATCCTCGAAGACCTTGAGCGCCGTGGATTTTCCGGCGCCGGACAGGCCCGTGAGGATGACGACGGGGATGTGTCCCGGGACCTGGTCGCTCATGGTTTGCGTCCTCTCACGCCCCGCGCAGCACCTGCCACAGGCCGTCCAGGCCGTCGGCGGAGGCGAATGATTTTCGGAAGGCCTCGTCCTTGAGTAGGCGGGAGATGTTGGCCAGCACGCGCAGGTGCTGCCCGGCCACCTGTTCCGGCGCCAGGACCAGGAAGAAGATGTGGCAGGGTTTGTGGTCCAGGGCGTCGAAGTCCACGCCGGACAGGCTGCGGCCCACCACAAGCATGATCTTGTCGATGGAGCGCATCTTTCCGTGGGGGATGGCGATGCCGTCCCCGATGCCCGTGGTGCCGAGTTTCTCGCGGTCCTTGAGGACCGTCACGGCCTCCTCAACGTCAAGGCCGGGGACTACGTCCCCGGCCGCGGCCACAAGTTCGGCCAGGACCTCACTCTTGGTCCCGGCGCTCAGCTCGGGCAAGACCAATTCCTTCGTCAGCAGATCACCAATGGTCATTTCCGTTACATCCCCGGGTCGATAAGGCCGAAATCGCCGTTCTTGCGCAGGTAGATGACGTTGATCCGCTCGGTCTCCGCATTGTGGAACACCAGGAACTCGTATCCCAGGCTCTCAAGCTGCATGGCGGCCTCCTCGACGGCCATGGGCTTGGGCTCGTAGGAATCCGACTCGATGATGGTCGGCACGCGCTCGGCGCCGGGGGCCGTGTCGCCGAAGGACAGAACGTCCATGCGCACGGTGCCGCGCTGGCGGCGCTTGTCCTTGGCCTTCTCGCGGATCTTGCGGACCTGGGCGTCCATCTTGTCCAGGACCAGGTCGATGGTGGAGTACATGTCCTCGGACTCTTCGTAGGCGGAGAGATTGAGGTCGTCCCCGCTCAGGGCCACTTCGGCCTTCTGGCGGAACTTCTCCACGGACAGGTTGATGTCCAGCACGGCGTTGGCCGTCCCGGCATACTTGATCAACTTCTCGAACCGCTGGGCAGCGTACTTCTTCAAGTGGTCGGATGCTTCGAAGTTCTTGAAGTTGAAGTTGATTTGCATAGGCTGTCCTCCTGGTTGGGATGAGGCGAAAGGGCGCATTTAACGCCAATTCCAGTCTAGAACGATTCAGCCTCGAAATAAAGGCCTCATCAGGACGAGACTAAAAAACCTGTTTTCGCTTGGAGGAGGACCGGATTCCCAGCGCGGTACGGTACTTGGCGACCGTGCGCCGGGCGATGTTGACCTTGAGTTCGTCCTTGAGCATGTCCGCGATCTTCTCGTCGGACAGGGGACGCTTGGGATTTTCGTCGGCAATGTAGTGCTTGATCAGCGCCTTCACGGACTCCGAGCCGACCTGGGAGCCGTCGTCCAGCTCCAGGGCGCTGTTGAAGAAGAACTTCAGCTCGTAGACCCCGTGGGGCGTGGCCACGTACTTGTTGGTGGTGATGCGGCTGATGGTGGACTCGTGCATCTCGATGTCCTCGGCGATGTCCTTGAGGATCAGCGGCCGCAGGCGCGTGACGCCCTCGCGGAAGAACCCGTCCTGGAAGCGGACGATGCTCTCCACCACCTTGTACAGGGTGCGCTGGCGCTGGAACAGGCTCTTCATCAGCCAGACCGCCGAGCGCATCTTGTCCTGGACGTACTCCTTCTCCTTGGAGCTCGTGGCCTTGAGGGCGTCCATGTAGAAGGAGTTGAGCTGCAACCGGGGCAGCCCCTCCTCGTTGAGCACGATGACGAATTCGTTGTCGTACTCGTAGACGTAGACGTCCGGGCTGACGTACTGCGGATCGCCGCCGCCGAAGCTCGACCCGGGCATCGGGTCCAGGGTCTGCAGCAGGTCCAGGTATTCCTTGAGTTCTTCCAGGGACAGCTTGAACTTGCGGGCCACGGGCTTGAAGCGGTGCTTCTCCAGGTCCTCCAGGTGCTCGCTGATCAACTCCACCAGGATCGGATCGTCGTAGCCCAGGACCTCGACCTGCACCAGCAGGCATTCGCGCGGGTCGCGCGCGGCCACGCCCACCGGGTCCAGCCGCTGGATGCGCCGCACCACGGATTCGATGCGCGCCGTGGAGGAGCCGCACAGCTCGGCCAGTTCCTCGTTGGTGGCCTGGAGGTAGCCGTGGGAGTCCAGGTTGCCGATGACGGCCTCGCTGATGGCGCGCTCCTCCTCGTCGAAGTCCGACAGGCGGATCTGCCAATCCAGGTGACTATCCAGCGAGGGGCGCACCGAGAGCCGGGCGTCGAAGGCCATGCCCTCCTCGGGCGTCTCGGACTCGCGCATCAGGGCCTGGCGCGAGGAGCTGGAGAATTCGCCGAGGTAGTTCTCCCACTCGGCGTTCTTGGCCAGGTCGTCGCGCACGATGTCGTCGCCCTGGGGCTTGACCTCGCGCTCGGGCACGGCCTGGGCCTCGAAGGCCTCCATGCCGTCGCGCTCCGGCGTGTCTTCGAAGGCCTCTTCGGCCTTCTCCTCAAGTAGCGGATTTTCCAGGAGTTCCTGCTGCACGACGTCCAGCAGTTCGAGGCGGGACAGTTGCAGCAGCTTGATGGCCTGCTGCAACTGGGGCGTCATCACCAGTTGCTGCGAGAGCTTGAGCTGCTGTCTGAGTTCCAGTCCCATGATTCCCCGTGTGATCCGTCGTTGCGTTCAGGTATCCCGCCGGGCCCGCGCGGGCAAAAAAAGAGCCCGGCTACGCCAGGAGCGAGGACCGGGGACGCGCGTCAAGACAGGCTTTCCCCATCCTCAGCCCACATGGACCATGCCACAGACCGCCAGGGACTGCAACTCAAATGGCAAGGATTTTGAATACGGTTGGATACGCAACGAATGCGCGTGATTAGAGGCAGAAGGCCTCGCCGAGGTAGACCTGACGGGCCTTGGGGTTGTCGCAAATCTCGCGCGGCGTTCCCGAAAGGATGACCCGGCCTTCGTACACCAGATGGGCCCGGTCGCAGATGCGCAGGGTTTCGCGCACGTTGTGGTCCGAAATCAGCACCCCGATGCCCCGCTCCCTGAGCCCGCGCACGATGCCCTGGATATCGTCCACGGCGATGGGGTCGATGCCCGCGAAGGGCTCGTCCAGGAGCATGAACTTGGGGTCCAGAATGAGCGCCCGGGCGATCTCCAGGCGGCGGCGCTCGCCGCCGGAGAGGTGCATGGCCCTTTGCCCGGCCAGTTTGGAGATGCCCAGCTCGGCCAGCAGCGCGTCGGCCTTGGCGGCCTGCGCCTCGCGTGGCAGGCCCGTGTTTTCGAGGATGATCTCCAGGTTCTCGCGCACCGTGAGCTCGCGGAACACGGAGCTTTCCTGGGGCAGGTAG
>CAYUIN010000153.1:0-6108 GCA_964444695.1 uncultured Desulfocurvus sp. | reverse complement strand
TATCCCAGATGTAGTAATGCCCGCGCCCTTCAACCTGCTCCCTGGTCTTGTTCACGGCGCGGCAAAAGCTGTTGTTGACCCTCAAGTGGGAGCCCATGGCATCCTTGAACCAGATCAGGTTCGGCAGATTATCTATCAGCGTATCCAGATAGTTGCCCACAAGCCTGGCGTCTTCCCGCTCCTTCATCTGTGCCAGCACCTTGATGAACGAGGCCCGGACCTTGCCTTCATCCAACGGCCTGAACCATATCTGATCGAAAACACGGGGCGACTCTGCAAGGGCCGGAACGCTCCCTGCGGCGAGGCAACCTATCAGAGAGGAATTCTCGCCCACGGACGCATAGACAAGATTCAAAGCATCAGGCCGTATGCCTTCGAAGTCGACAATTACAATTGCACAACTTCCAATCACGCTGGCTTCCGGATGCACAGAGGTTATCAATTTATGGGAAAATCTGTCTTGCGGCTGGACATTACGTATAAGCTCATCGAGATGAACATCTTGAGTAATGATGAGTATATTGAGTGCGCGATGATACATGTCAGACACCTCGCCCATTGTATATGTCAAGACACCTTGCAGCGCAACACGATATGGACACAGGGATTTCCAGGCCAACGGCAGGGCCTTGCATCTGCGGGCGGTGAACGAGCCAGGAGACCGGAGGCGATCTGCCGCCACGGGCGGCGGCCGGAAGGGCCGCTGCCAGCAGCCGGCAATGGCCATGCGGCCAGGCGGCATGGACCGCCCGGCCGGTTGTGACAGGGGAGACAGCGTAGGGGACGCCGCGCCGAGCCCCGCAGCGGCCAAGCGGGCTGGGGCGGCTCAGCCGCGCACGGCCGCCCTTGAAGGCGGGGAAGCGCCCTGCCGGGGCAGGACGCTTGCCGTAAAACCGAAGCCGCGCGGCGGCTGCCTTAAGGAACGGCGGCGAGCTTGTCCGGGGTGGTCAGCAGGATGTCCAGGCTGCCGTCCGGGCCCAGGGAGCGGACCAGCACGGCCAGGCCCGCCCGCTTGTCCACGAAGGCCCCGCGCGGGCCGCCCCCGGGCGTGAAGGCCGCGTCGTAGAGCGTCTTCGTCTCCGGCACGGCGTCCACGACCTTCACGATGCCGCCGCCCTCGGCCAGGGTCTCGTCCACGCGGCTGACGATCAGCCCGTGCCCCGGCAGGATCGCGTCCTTGCCCAGGGGCTGACGGTTTTCCAGCAGCACGAAGCGCTTGTCGCCCAGGCGGATGCGCACCGCCAGGGTGCCCGTCCCGCCCGACAGCGGCGCCAGCACGACCCGGCGCTCCTCGCCGGGGAGCGCGTCCACGACCTGCCCGGGCTCGATCCAGCCGAGCTGGATGCGCGTGAAGGCCAGCGGATGCGGCGGCGGGGACTGCTTGTCGATGAAATGCTGGCTCATGATGCCCCACGGCCCGGCGTGGATGGCGAAGACCTCCGGCAGCATGGGCGCCCCGGCGGGCGGGTTGCTCTGCAACTGGAAGTCGTAGAGGTCCGGCACCACGCGGTCCCCGCCCTCGGCCCCGCCCAGGGCGTGGAGCAGGTCGTGGGCCACGTGCCCGACGTGGGAATTCTCCGCGCTGACCACCACCGGCCCCTGATACGTCCCGCCCCCGGCCAGCTCGATCTCCTCCAGGCGCATGTTGCCCAACAGGCTCATGGAGAGCATGCCCGGGTTGGCGCAGTAGGCGATCATCCCGTAGCCCTTGCCGGGCTCCGTCCTGGCGCCCACCAGGACCCAGACCAGGTCATGCGCGGCCGGGTCCACGCCGTCCGCGCGGGCCGCGCCCAGGGCCCGGGCCAGCAGCTTGCGCACCCGGCCCTTGTCCACCTTGTAGTTGTAGGGGCTGACGCGGTAGTCCGCCAGGGAGCCGGGGAGCTGGTACCAGCCCGCCAGGCGGGGCTCGAGGGAGACCTTGCCGTAGGACGCCGCGCGGACGTACTGCCCGACCTTCCCGGCCTTGGCCATGACGTCCTCCAGGGCCACGCCCGGGGCCGCGTCCTTGAAGCGGACGGCGATGATCAGCAGCGTTTTCGGCCCGGTGATGGAACGCGGCGGGGCGACCCCGGCGCCGCACCACTCGGCCTGGAGCAGAAACACGAGGCAGGCAAGGCACAACCAGCGGTTCATGTCGGCACCTCCGGCGGGACCGCGCGCCGGGCGATGCGGCGGCGCGGTGGGTTCGCCCCGTCCCGCGACGGCGGGGGATGATGCCCGATTTCTACATCAGCGCGGGCGGGGCCGCAAGGCCACGGCCCGGCCGCGCCCTATTCCAGCGGCTTCTTGGTGCGGTAGCCCGTGGCCTGCACGTCGGCCACCAGGGTCCCGGAATCGTCGGTGACGCGCACGCTGTAGGTGGCCACGCGGTGCCCGGTGGACAGCTCCGTGGCCCGGGCGGTGAGCACGGACGCCGTGGCCGGTTTCAGGTAGGCCACGGCCAGGTTCACGGCCACCGCCGCGAAGCCGTGGGAGTTGGCCGCCGCGCCGAAGGCGGTCTCGGCCAGGGCGTAGGTGGCCGCCGCGTTCACCGTGCCGAAGAGGTTCAGGTGCTCCTCGCGCACGGGCATGACGCAGGTGGCCGTGCCCGGGCCCACATCGACCACCTCCACGCCCACGAAACGGGCGAATTCGTTCTTCTCGTTGAACAGCCGTTTGACGGCGTCGCAGTCCATGGCGCGCTCCTTGGGGCTCTGCTGCCGGTCCCGGGATCGCGGGGCCGGACGTTCAGGATCGATGCGCTGTTCATGGACCATCGGCCCGACGCTGTCAAAGCCCGGCCCGGGCCGCCGAGCCGCGCGCCGACGAAAAACGCCCCGCATCGCGGGGCGTTTTCGTTCACTGCGGCAGACCGAGCGGCCGCCGTATCGGCTCAATCCTGGGCCTGGGCGGTGTGGCGCAGGGCCTCGTAGACGTCCAGCGGCCCGACGCCGTTGTCCGAGGCGATCTCCTTGACGGTCCGGCCCGCCTCGGCCCGGATGCCCTGGTCGGCCAGGCCGCGCAGGGTCTGCGGCAGGTTCAGGCCGTAGGCGGCGCAGAGGTCGGCCAGGGTCCTGGCGCCGGTGCCCGGGGGCGGGTCGGCGGGCAGCCCGGCGGGCTTGGCCCCGGCGGCGCCCTGTTCGGGCAGCATCGCCCGGTACACGTCCTGGGGCGCCAGGCCGTTGGCATCGGCGATGCGCAGCAGCGTGTCCTGCGGACCGTCCAGGCGCAGGCCCGCCGCCCGCAGCCGTGCCAGGACCTCGTCCAGGTCCAGGTCCACCCGGGAGGCGAAGGTCTTGAGCGACGACAGCTCGGCGTGGCCGTAGGGCGGCTCGCCGTAGGTCCTGGCGGCCCGGTCCTTGAAGTGGTCCGCCAGGGACAGCAGCGAGGAGAACGGCGGCACCCCGCCCAGGGTGCCCAGCACCGTGACCAGGCACAGCCCCAGGGCCACGGCGAAGGCCGGGGTCAGCCCCGTGACCCGGCGCGCGCGGTCCCGCAGGTAGGACAGGATCGGCCCCCAGTTGTAGTAGGCGTGCAGGATCAGCGCCGCCAGAAACAGCGTGCCCAGCGTGATGTGCAGGTCGCTCCACTGCTCGCGGCCGAGGCCCCACAGCCGCCAGTCGGACCAGTAGGCCACGCGGCCCTGGGGCGCGATGAACAGCACCACACTGCTCAGCGCGGTGCAGACGAAGGCCAGAAGCGAGGTCAGGGAGACGATCTTGCGCAGGCGCACGGCGGTTCCTCCGGGTTGGGCTGGTGGGTCGCGGCGGAGCGCCGCGCTGGGGTGGAGAGTCCTGTATACCGCAACCACGCCGCCGCAGGCAATCGCTTCGCGCACCGCGCCGGGCCGTCGCCGCGACAGGGAGGCGACCGACGGCCCGCGCCGCGCTCAGCGCCGGGTGAAGGTCCCGCTGAAGGTCCCGCACTCGGCCTCGGTGTCGGTGTCCTCGAAGTACCCGGCCAGCGTCCCGCCGCCGAGGTCGGAATCGAAGGTGAAGACGACGTAGTCGGTCCAGCCGCCGTCGTAGTTGGGCAGGTAGACCCCCTGCTTCTCGTACATCAGCACGTTGTACCGGCGGGCCCAGGTCTCGCGGATGCGGTCGCCTTCCCAGTCCGTCCCGTAGGCCCGGCCCGCGCCGCTGGAGCCGACGTACAGATAGTATTGCTCGCCCTGGCGGGACGTGGAGTCGCCCAGGGTCAGCACGACGCTCAGGGTCCCGCACTTCTCCGTGTGCAGCGTCGTGTCGAAGGCCCCGAGGAACGCCGCGTTGCTCTGGGCGGGATCGGTGAAATAGGTGCCCGTCACGGTGCCGCAGTTGTAGCGCTCCTCGGAGTCGGTCATGCTCCCGCCGAAGGTGCCCTCCCCGTCCTGCGGCTCGGAGAACACCACATGCGTCTGCCAGCCCATGGACGAATCCGAGGCCCAGGTGCCCACCCCGTCGTAGTGCAGCCCGTCGGACTCCAGGCCGATGCTCCTGGTCACGGGATCGCCCTCGAAGTCCACTCCCGTGAAGGAGGCGCCGCCCCGGGGCGCGTAGACGTAGTTTTCCTCGTTCAGCTTCTTGCTCTCGTCGTTGCCGATGTCCACGACCTCCAGCTGCGGCGGGCAGTACTGGCCCGTGTAGCGCAGCACCTGCCTGCCGTAGAATTCCGACTCGCCCGGCGCGTCGTCCAGCAGCAGCAACAGGTTGACGGCCGCCATCGGCACGGACGCGGGCGCGGGATTGAGGTGCGCCGCCGAGGTGACCGTCAGCCCGGGCACGGTCATGGAAGATTCGGTCTGAACCTTGCGCAGCCCCATGTCCGGGTAGATGTAGCCCACGCAGCGACCGCCGCCGGGCAGCGTGGAGGCGTAGTGGAAGGTCCAGGCCTGGTCGTTGATTGTATAATAGAAGCCCACCGTGTTGCCGTTGTCGGCCACGACGTATTTCAGGCCGATCCTGGTGGTGGCGGGGTTCAGGCCGCTGAAGGCCAGAGGCGGGGCCTCCACCGGGGAGTCGTCGCCGTAGTCCACGCTGGCGGTGAGGACCAGCAGGTCGTCGTAGTGCTGGCCGTTGACCTCGCCCGTGTACCAGATGGCGGCGTACCACGGGACCCAGTGGTCGTCCGAGAAGGCGGCGTTGCCCCCGGAGATGGCGAACTGGTGCTCGAAACCCGCCTCGCTCATGTTCTCGAAGCCCTTGAACGCGGCGGCGAAATACCACTCGTTGGGGGCGGTGACGAATTCGTGATTGAATCCGCTGAAGTGGAGGTAGCCCGTGACCTTGCTGGGCAGCAGCCCGCCGGACTGGGCCACGCCGAACAGCACGCCCCCGGTCGTCTGCTGGGCGTCGGCCCAGGACTCGTTGACGTACAGGTTCCACCAGTCGGCCTGCTGCTCGCTATCGGACGCGGGCGGATACAGGGTCACGGCCGAACCGGGGAGGTAGACCTGGTTGCGCCAGTTGTCCCAGCCGCCGCCCAGGCCGTCCCAGTCGATGGTCCGGCCCATGGTGTCCCAGTACTGCAACCCGCACAGCGTGGCCCGGTAGTAGTCCGCAGGGACGCCGCACGGCCCGGAACGGGCCGAAAGGCAGAGCATCAGGAGGACAAGGAAACACCGGACCGGGACGCGCATCGCCACCTCCATCGTACCCGCCCGGGGCAGGCCCCGGGCGCATGGCCGCGCGCGGGGGACTCCGGGCGCCCGGCGCCGACCCGGGCGGCGGGGCCAGGACGGGCCGGACGCGATGCGCGGCAAAGGGAAACGACACCAGCAGTAATGCAAAAGTACTGGCAAATCAATACACAGCGACAAACAAGAGTCGGACTGCGGCCATTTCTGGGACGCATCTCAAGATGGTACTGCGGCGCGCGGAATTCTGCAGAACGGTGCGTTCACTCAAGAGCTGCGCAGTGCATGCTGGATCCATTGAACGACAACCCTGCACAGCGTGGCGCTGCATGCGCGGCTGCGGCGGGCCGACGCACAGGGACACCAGGGAACAGAGGGAGCGACGCGACGCGCATGGAAATATCCGCGCCGCACAGGACCAGGAGCAACGCGGCGCCGCCGGGACGAACAACACAAGGCCGCGGGGACTTCGTCGGCGCGGCCGCGTACATACGCGACGTGCATTGGTCCTTCGC
>CAYUIN010000152.1:0-6127 GCA_964444695.1 uncultured Desulfocurvus sp. | reverse complement strand
AATTCCTGCTCCGACAGCGGCTCCGGTTCCAGTTCGGGCTCCGACTCGGGAGCGTATGCGGGCTCCGTGACAGGTCTGGCCTCGAATACGGGCGCGAGCTCCGGCTCGGGCTCGGGCTCAAGCCCAGCCTCCGGCTCCGGCCCGGACTCAAAATCAAACCCATATCCGGCCTCGAATTCTGTCTCAGCCTCAAGCTCAGTCTCAGGTTCCGCCCCGGGCGCAAAATCGAACCCGTATCCGGCCTCGAATTCGGGCTCGGTCTCCGCCTCGGGTTCGATTTCCAGCTCGGGCTGCGCATCACTCTGCGGCTCATGCCCGGCCCCGAAGCCGGTCCCGGATTCAGCCCCGGATTCAGCCCAGGAATCGGGCTCGGAGCCTGGCTCGAAATCGGGTTCCGGCCCAGGCCCGGGCTCGGGCTCGGGCTCGGCCGCCGGGGGCGATGTCGGGATGCTGGGGGGAGTGATGTCTCGGGCGGGGGGCAGGGGGCGGTCCGCCGCGTAGGCGTTGCGGATGCCCGTAAGCTCTGCGGCCAGCTGTTTTTTGAAGTCGGCCAGCTCGGCGGCCTGGGCCTGGACCACGTCCGAGGCCGGGGCGGTGTACGTCCGCCGGGGCGGCGCGGGCGTGGAGGCGGTGCGGACCACCAAAGACTCGCGGAACCAGCCCAGCTCCTCGTCCACCCGCTGCCGGAATTCCTCCGGGGTCAGGTAGCCTTCGAGGTAGCTGTCCTCCAGCGTGCGCAAGGTCTGCGACAATTCGTGCGCTGCGATGACTTGCCTGGAATGGTTCTCGGCCATGCGCTCCCCTGATACCGATGCGACTTCCTGGGAGTTTCTATAAACAGGTTCCCCCGGAAATGGCAAATGGAGCGGCCCCCAAATCCGCGTCAGCACGCGAAAAAAGCGGCTTCGGCGGCCTCAGGCTTTGGCGGCGGATGGACGCCGGGCCCGGCCGGCGGCCATCTGTCGCCAGGGCCTAGGCCTTGGCGGCGGCGTACAGGCGCGCGCCGCCCGGGGCGTCCTCCACCGTGTAGCCCAGCGCCGCCAGCTCGTCGCGCAGGGCGTCGGCCCGGGCGTAGTCCCGTCCGGCGCGGGCGGCCTCGCGCTCGGCCACCAGGGCCGCCGCGTCCTGCGGCCACTGGGCCGGGGGCAGCGGCAACGCCGCGCGGTCCAGCACGCCCAGCAGCCCGTCCATGGACTCCAACCGCGCGCGGCAGGCCCCGGCCTCGGCCGGGGTCAGGCGTCCGGCGGCCAGGCGCTTCTTGACCTCGCGGCAAAAGCGGAACAGCGCGGGCCAGAAGGCGTACAGCGCCAGGTCCCCGTCCAGGGCCTCGCGCAGGGCGCCCTTGACCTCCACCAGCAGCTGCTCCACCTCCGGCCCGGGCGCGCCCTTGGCCGCCGGGGCCACGGCCAGCGAGGCCGCGAGGTCCTGCACCGTGCGCTGGTTCTTGGCCCACATATCCAAGGTCGCGCGAGAAAAATCCAACGATTTGTGATAGCTGGCCGAAAGCAGCCAGAGGCGCAGCGCCGCCGGGGTGTGCCCCTGTTCCAGCAGCCCGCCCAGGCTGGCCGCGCCGATGCCGCCGTCCTCGCCGCCCTCGGCCCCGGCCACGGGCTGGGAAACCATCCAGGCCAGCGGCGCGCAGTCCGCCCCGCCCGCCCACAGGGCGCGCAGGTTCTCCAGGTGCGGGAAGCGGTGCGCCTCGCCGCCCAGGAACACCGCCGGGCAGCCCGGCGCGCCCAGCGCGGCCACGGCCATCTGCAGGAACCAGCTCGGGCGGACGTTGCCCCAGCGCGTGGCCCAGAACTCGCCGTCCTTGATGTCCTGGAGCGTCGCGCGCTTGTACAGCGTGAAGTCCTGCGGGTTGGCCTTGACGTAGTCCGCCAGGTCCACGGTCTTGCCCAGGGACAGGTTGTCCATGTCCATCTGGCCCATGCGCCCGTAGTCCGCGTCGCGCAGCACGTCGAAATAGACGCTTCTGAGCTTCTCGTAGGCCTGCCCGCGCGAGAGCAGGCGCTCCACCAGGGCCGTGCAGCGCTCGGCCTCGTCTCCGGCCAGGGGGAAGCGCACGCGCCCGCCCAGGCCCAGCACCCGTGCCCGGGCCTCGACGTCGGCCCGCACGGCGCGGGCGAAATCCTCGCGGCGCATGTGCGCGGCGCGGGCGGCGGCCAGGGTGCGGTCGTCCATGTCCGCCAGCCCGGCGGACAGGCGCGCCTCGCGGCCCCCGGCTTCCAGATGCCGGGCCAGGACGTCCAGCAGCACCAGGCGGCGCCAGAATTCCGGGTCGTCCCAGCGGTCCAGGCTGGGGCCCACGGTGTACAGCGAGGCCGGGCCGCCCGTGGGAGGCAGGTGCACCTCGCCGCCCACGGCGGTCTTCAGGCGCGGGCCCTGCTCGGCGGGCGGGGCGAACAGCGTCGTGGACAGGTAGCGCTCGCCGCCGTCGGGGAACAGGACCACCACCAGGCCGTCCTGCATCTCCTCGGCGATCTTCAGCGCGCCGCCCAGGGCCGCGCCGGAGCTCATGCCCACCAGCAGGCCCTCCTCGCGCGCCAGGCGGCGGCACATGGAAAAAGCCTGTTCGTCCTCCACGCGCACGATGCGGTCCAGCATGTGCTTGTTGAAGATGCCCGGCGGGTAGGACTCCTGCATGTTCTTCAGGCCCTGGATCTTGTGGCGCGGGTACGGCTCCACGGCGACCACGGTCACCTCGCGCGAGCATTCCTTGAGGCGCTTGACGCAGCCCATGACCGTGCCCGAGGTGCCCAGGGCGACCACGACGTGGGTCACCTTGCCGCCGGTCTGCTCCCAGATTTCGCGGCCCGTGCCCTCGTAGTGGGCCTGGATGCTGGCGGGGTTGTTGAACTGGTCCATGAGCACGTAGCGCCCCGGCTCCTCGCGGGCCATGCGGTAGGCCTCCTCGATGGCCCCGTCGGTGCCCAGGCGGCCTTCGGTGAGCATGATCTCGGCGCCGTAGGCGCGCATGATGCGCTTGCGCTCCTCGCTGGCGGTCTCGGGCATCAGCAGCTTCAATTTGTAGCCGCGCACGGCGCAGACCATGGCCAGGCCGATGCCCGTGTTGCCGCTGGTGGCCTCGATGACGGTCTTGTCCGGGGTCAGCTCGCCGCTGTCCTCGGCGGCGCGGATCATGGCCAGGGCCACGCGGTCCTTGATGGAGCCGCCGGGGTTGAAGTACTCCATCTTGGCCAAAATCCTGACGCCGGAGCGGGCCCGGATGCGGGACAGCTCCACCAGCGGCGTGCCTCCCGCCAGTTCCAGAATATTCTTGTATATCATGGGCATTCCTTGGATTTCAGCCTGTTCTCGCGGGCCGTGTCGGCCGGGGCCGGGGCCGGGGGCGCCGGGGCCGGGGCGTGGCAAGGTCCTTGCAAAGTCTCCTGCGGGCAGCCGCGTCCGCAGGCGGCGCGGCCCGTCCCCAGGCAGCCTTCAGCCCAGGAGAACGCATGGATTTCCTTCAATTTCTCGAACCGAACCTGCAAGCCATGAAGCGACGCGGGCAATCCGCCGCGCCGTGGCTTCGCGGCCGGAATCTTGACCCGAAAGCCCTGGAAAAGCAACTTCTGGTCAATGCCTTCGGGCTGATGGACCTGCGCCTGGTGGGCGGGGCCTCGCTGTTCGGCGCCGTGCCCCCCCAGGTGCACTACAAGGGCTGGACCGTCCCGACCCGGCAGGCGGACAAGGCCGCCAAGGGCGCCACGGTCCTCGTGGGCTGCAACCTGGGCTACGGGCTGAACCACATCCTGACGACCCACGTCCCGACCCACGCCGTGGCCGTGGTGGAGCCGCGCCCGGAGATGCTGGCCCTGTGCCTGGGCATGACGGACTACACCGGGTTCATCGACCAGGGCCGCCTGGCCTTCGCGGCCCCGGAGCCCGCCCAGGTCTTCGCCCAGCTCTCGCGCCTGGACCTGCGCTTCATCCACGGGGCCGTCTTCCTGCGAGACGACCTGCCCAGCCGCCAGCTCGGCCCCGAGTACGCCCGCGCCTCGGCCATGGTCGCCCGCGTCATGGACAACGTGAGCATCGAGCTGGCCACCATGCGCCGCATGCAGGACGTGATGGTCGGCAACGAGATCGAGAATTTCCGCGAGTCCTTCGGGCGCGGGTCCATCCGCTCGCTCGAGGGCGCCGCGCGCGGCGTCACCGGGCTGATCGTCGGCGCGGGGCCGTCCCTGGCCGAGGCGGGCCCGGCGGTGGCCGAGGCGGCCCGGGGCGCGCTGACCGTCACCGCGTTGCAGAGCCTGCCCGCCTGCCGCGCGGTGGGCATCCGCCCGGACCTGTGCATGGCCATTGACTACAGCCCCGGCATCCTGGAAGTCTTCAAGCGCCTGGACGCGGACTGGGCCCGCGAGATCCCCTTCATCTATTCCACCAAGGTCATGCCCGAAGTGGTGCGCCGCTACCCCGGCCCGGCCATCCCCCTGTGGACCCTGGGCGGGCTGGCGACGTTCCTGATGCACGACCGCGAGCCCGTGCTGGACGCGGGCGGCAACGTCAGCGTGGCGCTGATGCGCCTGCTGGCCTGGTGCGGGGCCTCGCGCCTGGCCCTGGTGGGGCAGGACTTCGCCTGGAGCGGCGAGAAGTCCCACGTCGCGGGGCACCACGCCCAGAAGGCCCGGCGCGTGTTCGACCCCGCCCGGCACGTCCGCCTGACGAACATGCGCGGCGAGGAGGTCGTCTCCACCATGTCGTACATCACCGCCCAGCGGGACATGGAGGACGACGTGCGCCGCCTGGGCCTGCCCACGGTGAACATCTACGGCGGCGGGCTGGAGATCCGGGGCACCGAGGCCGTGAGCCCGGAGCAGGCCGCCGCGCGCGGGCTGCTGGACTCCGAGCCCGGCGCGGCGGGGCGCTTCCTGGCCGCGCTGACGGACTGCGCCCGGCCCCAGCCGGTGCCGGTGTTCGAGCCGCGCGCCGCGCAGTGGGGCGCCTCGCTGCGGGCGGTGCAAAAGCGCCTGGGCAAGCTCTACAAGAAGGCCGCCGCGCGCCGGCGGGAGATCCACGAGACCCTGGGCCAGCTCATGGCCTTCCTCAAGCAGGACCCGCTGTACGTGCCCTACCTGTACAACGAAATCATGGACCTGGGCGGCTTGGCGCTGCTGACCCGGCGCCACGAGCCCGGCGAGCTGGCCGAGGTGCGCCGCATCCTGGCCCGGGTGCTGGACAAGGTCCGCGCCATGGACCGGGCCCTGGGCCCGGACGCCGCCAGGCACGCCGCCTGAGCCCGGACCACGGGACGAAGAGTGCAGACAGCAACGGCCCGGGGCGCGACGACGCTCCGGGCCGCTTGTTTGCGTCCGCGCCCGGCCTTGCGCCCGGCGCGGCATGGGCGTAGGTAGCGGCCATGCGCACCGTACGCCCCTGGCTCTTCGTGTTCTGGATCGCCTCCCTGACGGTGGTGGCCTTCGGCTCCCTGACTCCCGGCAGCGGCGCCCCGCAGCCGTTCCCCGGCGCGGACGTCGTGCAGCACCTGGTGGCCTACGCCTGGCTCGCGGGCCTGGCCCTGAAGGTCTTCCAGTCGCGCGGCGCGGCGTTTACCGCCGCCTGGGGCATGATCCTCTACGGCGCGGCCCTGGAGGTGGCGCAGCGGTTCGTGCCCGGGCGCCAGCCCTCGCTGGGGGACATGGCCGTCAACCTGCTCGGCGTGTGCATCGGCGTGTTCGTCGGCCACCAGCTCAAGCTGCGCGAATACGACCGCGCCCTGGCCGCGATGGTCAGGGAGCGGCGCCCCCGGCGCTAGCCTCCGGCAGCAGCCGCACCGGCAGCCTGCGCCGCCCGAAGCGCAGGGCCCGCTCCCGGCTGTCCATGAACAGGTCCAGCCCCTGGGCGCGCGACGGGGCCATCAGGTCGTCGATGACGAACACCCCCCGGCCCTGCACGCAGACCCGCCGCCCGAACGTCCAGCCCGCCGCGAACAGGTCGCGCGAGACCGCCGCCACCCCCGGCACCGGGACATTGCCCGCCGCCGTGAGGCTCGGCCCGCCGTCCGGCCCGGCCGTCTCCTCGGCGCTGGAGGCCGAGACGGACAGGGTCAGCGCCGAGCGCGCGTGCGGCCCGGCCAGGGCCCGGCAGTCCGGCGCCCGGGCCTCGCCCGCCCGCGCGGGCGAGG
>CAYUIN010000151.1:0-6137 GCA_964444695.1 uncultured Desulfocurvus sp. | reverse complement strand
CAGCTCGGCCTGGGCCCGGCGCAGGAAGTGGATGTCCCGCTCGTCGGCGCGCTCCACGGCCAGGCCGACGCCGTAGCCCTCCAGCCCGATGCGCACTTCCATCAGTTCGTCCAGCGAGCACTGCCGGGGCACCAGGGCGTAGGGGAAGGCGTCCTGCCGTAGGGGCGTCTCGGGCAGGGTCACGACGTAGCCCGGGCCGTCGCCCTTGCGCGCGTATCCGTTTTCGATGAGCAGGGTCACGGCCTGGTTCACGTGGTGGCAGTCCACCTCCATCAGCGCGGCCAGGTCCTCTTCGGGGTCCAGGGTCTCGCCGATGCGCAGTTCGCCGCGATAGATGCTGTCCCGCAAGTGCTCGAAGATGAAGTGGGAAACCGAGTGCCGCTTCGTGCTGACCAAAGGCATCGTGCACCATCCCTGTTTGCGATACGGACGACGGGCCGCCGGGCTGCCCCGGAGCGGGCCGGGCCGGAGCGGAGCGGGTCGTTGCGAAAACAGTGAATGATTCCCGCAGGTCTTCGTTCCGCTTCCGGTTGCTCCCTAGGTATCCTAATGGCGGCGTGCTGTACAGCGTCGCCCGGCACAAGGCGCGGTCCTCCGCCTGCGCGCCGCGCCGCCTGGTCCGGGCCCGGTTTTGTGCGCGCCGGGCTTCCTGCCGGGCGCGGCCTGTGGTACAGGAAGAGAGGCGAGGCCCCGTCTGGAGACGGGCGGAGAAACCGCGTCGGGGGAGGCATGGCGATGCACAGGGACAATCCGGAGACGAGGGCGGAGACGTCCCGGGCGATGCGCCCGGACTGGGGTTTTGCGGGCGGCGGCTGGGCCGGATGCGCCCCGGGCGGCGGGTGCGCCGGTAGCGGCGACGGCCCGGAACCGGCCCGGCAGGCCCCGCACGACTGCTCGGACCTGCCCGCCCTGCGCGTGCTGGTGGCCGAGGACGACCCCGTGAACCAGATGGTGATAAGTGAGATGCTGCGCCGCGCCGGGCACAGCGCCGAGGTCGCCGCGGACGGCGGACAGGCCCTGGAACTGCTGGCGCGGGAGGATTTCGACCTGGTGCTGATGGACGTCCGGATGCCGTTCGTGAACGGCGTCCAGGCCACGGAGCGCATCCGCTCCGGCGCGCTGCCCGGGATCCGCGTGGACGTGCCCGTGGTGGCGCTGACGGCCTACGCCATGGCCGGGGACCGGGAGCGCTTCCTGGCGGCGGGCATGAACGAGTATCTCTCCAAGCCCCTGACCTACGAGACGCTGTGCGCCCTGCTGCGCCGCTTCGCCGGGGCGGCCGGAGCCTGACCCCCCGCGCTCAGCGGTAGTGTTCCAGGATCATTTGCAGGGTGCCGTCGGCCCGGATGTTCTTCATGGCCTGCTCGATGGCCTCCTGGTAGCCCACGGCGCGGCCCTTGCGCGAGAGGGTGATGTACGAGGGGTTGCCGTGCAGGATGAGCGGTGACTTTTCCAGCTCGATGCCCAGCATCAGCAGCGTGTAGTCCGCCACGGACTCGGGCATGATCATCGTGTCGCACTCCCCGGTGAGCACCTTTTCCACGGCCTGGATCTGGTCGAAGCATTCCACCTTGTGCAGGGACGTGTCCTTGTCGAAGCGCCGGGAGTTGTTCATCCCGCGCTGCACGGCGATGCGCATCGTGGCCAGGTCGGGGTAGGCCTTCACGGTGGGCGTCCCGGGGTAGACGTAGAAGGCCTTGTCCGCCGGGGGAAAGGAGGCGTTGGTGTAGACCATGTAGGCGTTGCGCTCGTCGTTGTAGTTGGGCCCGAGCATGATGTCGGCCTTGCCCAGTTCCATCATGGTCAGTGAGCGCTTGAAGGGCGCCTCGACGAATTTGAGCCGCAGGCGGGCGCGACGGGCGATTTCCTTGATGGTGTCGAAGTAGATGCCCGAGAAGTCCTCGCCCTCGATGATCCGGTAGGGCGGGGCGTTGTTGCCGACGACGGTGACCTCGGGGATGGGGTCGGCCCGCAGCGGCGCGGGCGCGGCCCCCGGACAGAGCAGGGCGGCCAGCAGGACGAGGACGGCCAGGCGCGGGGGCAGGCGGCGGACCAGGCGGCGGACCAGGCGGCGGACGAGGCGGATCATTTGGTGGTGTACTCCTCGACGCCGGACCAGTCGTCGGGCGGCGGGTTGTCCAGGAAGCGGCGGGTGCGTTCGATGTAGATCGATTCCAGGCGCGAGGGGACCTTTCCGGCCAGGGCGGTGAAGGCCTCGTGGGCCGCGGCCCAGCGGCGCTGGTGATAGAGCTCGTAGGCCTGTTCCCAGCGGGCGATGCGGGCCAGGGTCTGCTGGTCCACGGCGAAATCCGGGTACGGGCCGCCGGGGCGCGTGCCCAGCAGCTCGTGGATCACCAGGGGATGCAGCGCACCCTTGGGCAGCACCGCGTCCACGATGCGGAACACGAAGACGTCCCCGGTGGCGTCCGCCACGTGCTGGCTGGCGAGGATGCCGGTGCCGTAGTACTTGTTCAGGCCCTCGATGCGCGAGGCGATGTTCACCGTGGCGCCCAGGGCCGTGTAGTTCATGCGTTCGGCGGAGCCGACGTTGCCCACCACGGCCTCGCCCACGTGCAGCCCGAAGCGGGTGGTGAGCGTCAGGCATTCGCCGTTGCCGACGTTACCGCAGAAGTCGCGCAGGGCCCGGGCGCCATGCAGGGCGGCCAGGCAGGCCTGGACCGTGTGGGCCTCGGTGCGCACCGGGGCGTTCCAGAAGGCCATGATTCCGTCGCCGATGAACTTGTCCACCGTGCCGTTGTAGCGCGCCATGACGTCCACCAGCTTCTGGAAATATTCCGAAAGCATCAGCATCACGTCTTCGGGGGACAGGTCGTCGGAGATGGTGGTGAAGTCCTCGATGTCCGTGAACAGGAAGGTCAGGTTGCGCCGGTCGCCGCCGCGCTCGGGCACCAGGTCGGACTGGATGAAGCGCCGCACCAGGTCCTTGGGCACGAACTGGCCGAAGGTCCGCAGCACGGTCTTCATGCGCGCCATGGCCAGCGAGAGGTTGTCGATCTCGCGGATGAAGGAGCGCATGGTGATGGGGTCGTCCAGCTCGAAGTTCTGGATGCGCTGGGCCTCGGCGGTCATCTTGTTCAGCGGCCCGGCCAGCCTGCGCGAGGCCACCACCACCAGCGGATAGACCAGCAGCGACAGGGCCAGGGCGAAGAACAGGCTCTGGCGCCGGGCCGCGTTCAGCGGGGTGGTGAAGAAGTCTTCCGGCGCGGTCACGGCCACGTACTCGCGGCTGCCGAAGCCCTTGTCGATGGGCGTCAGCCGGGCCAGGATGGTCCGGTCCCCGACGCGGGTGGAGAACACGCCGCGCTCCAGGTCCCGGCCGTTGGCGTATTCCTCGTACACGGCCTTGACCACGGGGTTGTCCAGGTCGCTGACGCGGGTCGGCAGGGTGCGGATGATGCCCTGGCGGTCCACGATCTCGCGCATGACCTTGGTCGGGTCCTGGTGGCCGGTGATCTGCCCGTCGGCGGAGAACAGGAAGATCTGGCCGCCCTCGCCCAGGTGGCGGCGCCCGAGGATGGAGCCCAGGCTGTGCAGGGTGATGTCGATGCCCAGCACGCCCGGGGTCGGCCCCTCGAAATCGTGGGCCACGGTGGTCCCCAGGGATTTGGTGCTGGAAAAGACGTAGAGCTTGGTCTTGATGAGCCTGTCGCGGCCCAGGGCCAGCTTGTACCAGGGGCGTTTGCGGGGGTCGTAGTCCGTGGGCTCCTCGCGCTGGCCCAGGGGCGATTTGTCCGCGTCCAGGAAGTTCCAGGTCTGCTGGGCGCTGCCGTCGGACGCGCGGCGCAGGGTGCGCAGGGCGTACATGGTCCCTGGCGGCGCGCCCAGGGCCAGGCGCAGGGGCTCCTTGTCGCGCAACTTGATGATCTGGTAGAAATCGCCGTCGTCCCAGCCGAGGTAGATGCCGTAGATGGATTCGTTGTCGTCCAGGGCGGCGATGAAGGATTCCTGTAGCGGGTGCTCTGCGCCGTCGGGTTTCTGTCCCACGCCGGGAGACAGCGGCAACGTCTCGCCCAGGGTCTGCACCGGCTTGAACATCAGGCGCAGCTCCCGGAGCACGGTGCCGTTGACCTCTTCCATGAACTGGTCGGCGATGATCAGCGCGGAGTCCGTGCTTTGGGAGTAGTTGTACCAGGTGATGGAAACTGCCAAAAGCGCACACAGCACGGAAAAAACCGTCTGTATGGACACGCTCAGGCTGATTCTGAATTGCGGACGCGACACGGAGCTTCTCCGGTTTCTGGTCGTCAGTACCGAGGAAGGATATACCGGAGGCACCATCTTGTACACTGCAAGTTGATAAATTCTTGCATAGACCCTGGTGCGTTACTGCGCCGGGGCGCGTCTGGGCGGCGGTCCCGCGGGCGCCTCGGAGGCGTCCAGATAGCCGTCGCGGTTGCGGTCCAGGACGTCGAAGTGCTGCGGCGGGCCGTCGAATTCCTGTCGGGACACGCGTCCGTCGCCGTCGCGGTCCAGATGCTCCACGAACCCCGGCGGCGGGCCGCCCTGGCGGCCCTGGCCCATGCCCTGGCCTTGGCCCATTCCCTGTCCCATACCTTGGCCCATGCCCTGGCCCATGCCGCCCTGCATGCCGCCGGAACCGCCGCCCTGCATGCCGCCCTGCATTCCGTCGGGCATTCCGCCCTGGCTCCCGCCCTGCATCGCGCCGGGCCTGCCGCTTTGCATGTTCAGCTGGTGCAGCGGGGCGCTGCCGGTGCCGTTCCAGACGATGTTTCCGTTGCCGCGCACGTTGGCCGGGTACGCGCCGGGGGCCGCGTCCCGGCCGCCGGACGGGGCGAGGGCCACCTCGCCGCCGCGCAGGCAGCGCGCGAAATTGCGCACCCGCTGGGCGTCGCCCTGGGGCCCGCGCCCGATCTCCGCGCGGCCGGTCTTGGGGTCGGAGCGCTGGGCGCCCGCGCCGTGGACGTCCATCACCTGGCCGTGCATCTGGCCGATGGCCCGGCCGAAGGCCACGTAGGCCGCGCGGTCTCCTGGCCGGGGGCCGTCCAGGTGCGTGGTGGAGGTCCAGTAGAAGGGCCAGTCCTTCTGCCCGGCCTCGTTGCGCACGGCGCTGGACCGCAGCACCGGGTTCACGGCGGGCGAGGCCGTGGCGTCGGGCGAGCGGGTGTAGTCCACGATGTATTGCAGCTCCTTGGCGTTGGGCAGGCGCCAGTCGTCGTGCCCGGCCAGGGTCAGGCCCTCGCACCAGGCCAGGGCCTCCTGCCAGCTGAGGCTCTTGCCGCTGTCGTCGCGGGTCCAGGTCAGGCCCGTGGAGCGGTCCGTGACGGTGCCGTCGCCGTTGTCCGCCAGGTCGGCGGGGCCGTATGCCGGGCCGCGCACGTAGCGGGCGTAGAACAGCTTCTCCAGCCGCCCGCCGCGCTTGTAGCCGTAGCCCTTGATCCGGCCGTCGGCGAAGTTCACGCCGAACATCGTGGTCGCGCCGTCCATGGTCGTGGAGGTGTAGAAGGTGGAGCTCAGCCATTGGGCGTCGATGAAGCGGTCGCCGGAGCCGGTGTTGCCGTAGCGGAAGTGGAAGTAATCGGTATTGATGAACGGCACCGCCGTGTCCGGGGTCTTGTCCAGGGAGCGGGCCAAGCCGGTGTAGCCCCGGAAGTCGATGAGCGAGTAAAGCTCGGTGACGGTGGGCACGCGCCAGTCCGCGTGCCCGCCGGTGCGCAGGGCGCGGGCGGCCTGCGCGGCCTGTTCGGGGCTGATCTTGGTGGCGTCCACGCCCTGGGTCCAGGTCAGCCCGGTCACCAGGTCGGTCACGGTGCCGTCGCCGTTGTCGCGGTAGGCGGGGCGGGGGCCCTGGTATTGGGCGTCCTGGCCGAACAGGGCCTGGCCCGGGCCGGGGCAGGCGCCCACGGCCTGGGTGCCGTAGCAGCGGTCCTGGCCGGTGTCCGGGATGCGGGTCCGGGCCGTGGCCGGGGCCGGAGCCAGGAGCAGGGCGGCCAGCAGGACCGCCGGGAGCAGGGCCCGGAGCGCGGCGGCGGGCGGGGCCGCCGGGGCCTGGGCGACGGGCGGGGCCGGGAACCGGCGTGCGCCGAAACGGGGCATGGTCCCGGCGGTCCTGCTGGCCGCCCTGCTCCTGGCTGCGGCCCCGGCCGCGGCCCGGACCC
>CAYUIN010000150.1:0-6146 GCA_964444695.1 uncultured Desulfocurvus sp. | reverse complement strand
CTCATAACCCGAAGGTCATAGGTTCAAATCCTGTCCCCGCTACCAGAGAATACAGGCGGTCACGAAGATTTCGTGACCGCCTTTTTCTGTTTGTCGCGTGGATGGCGGGCGTTCCTGGGGCTGGTCAGTCGTCGATGATGTACGATTCCAGCTCGAAGGAGGCATTGACGCCGTCGTCCGCGACGTCGATGCGCACGGCGCCCACGGATTTGGCCAGCCAGTAGGTGGTGACCGTGTGGCCCGTCTCGCTCTGCCAGGGGGAGGTCCAGTATTCGTCCTGGACCAGCTTGTAGACCGTGTAGGTCCCGTCGGGGACGGTGATGCTCATGGGGCCGGTGAGGGTCACGGTGGCCGCGCTGGTGCCGGAGCCCGCGTAGGAGCCGTTGGAATTGTAGTAGTCCAGCACGGCGTTCATGCTCGCGCTGCGGCCCGGGGTCAGGGCGGCGGGGAGCGTGGCGGGGGAGCGCACGATGCAGGAGCCGTCCGGGCTGCCGGTCGGGGTGTAGTAGCTGGTGCCGTACCAGCTCAGCCTGCCCGATTCGTCGTATTTCATGAAGTTATCGCGGTACGGGTTGCCGCCCACGGCCATGCGCATCTTCTGCAGGCCGATGTAGATGCCCAGGCTCTGGTTGTCGAAGTTGTAGGTGCGCCCGGAGTTCGTGTACCAGTGGTAGTAGGCGGAGGTGATGGGGTAGTAGTCGCGCAGGGGGACGCCCGGCTCGTTCCCGCCCAGCAGCAGGCCGACGATGGGGGCCAGGGTGGCGCGCGGGGGCGCCGGGGGCGCGGCGTCGGAGTGCTGCGGATCGGTGTCCGCCTCGTATTCCTGGAGGTTGGTCTTGCCATCCTGGTCGGGGTCCAGGGCCGCGTCGTTGCGGGTCGGGTCCAGGCCGTTTGCGATCTCCCAGTCGTCGGGCATGCCGTCGCCCTCGCTGTCCGCGAGGTTGGGGTTGGTGCCGTAGTTGTATTCCTGGGCGTTGGTCAGGGTGTCGTCGTCGGTGTTGCCCGTGCCGGAGTTCAGCAGGTTGCCCCAGTAGCGCAGCTCCCAGTCGTCCGGCAGGCCGTCGCCGTCGTAGTCCGCGCCCGCCGAAAGCTCGTAGGCGCCCATGTCCACGGTGCCGGGCCCGGAGCCCGAGCCGTCCACCTTGCGGGGGCGGTCGGCCAGGTCCAGGTCGCCGCTGGCCGCGAGGGCGTCGGACCCGGCGTCCACGCACGGGGACAGGGGCGAGAGCCGGAAGTCGTCCGCGCCCAGGAAGATGGGGTTCACGTTCATGTTGCCCGTCCCGGCGTGGCCGCCGGAGACGTCCGAGTAGCTGACCGTGGCCGTGCCGCCGATCTCGGTCGTGGCATCGTTCCACAGGATGGAGTTGGCGACGCTCGCCGTGCCGCTGGAGACGTAGAGCGCGCCGCCGCCGCTGGTGGCCGTGTTGCCGGTGAAGGTGCAGTTGCGCACGTCCAGCGCCCCGTACAGAGTGTAGATGCCTGCGCCTTTGGTCGCCGTGTTGCCCTCGAAAAGGCAGTTGGTGACCCGGGCGTCCGTCACGTCATCGGTCCGGATTGAACCGTAGGGCATGGTGTTGTCCCTGAACTCGCAGGCATCCACGATGAACTGGTTGCCGTAGACGAGGGACAGCACGGAGATCTCGGAGGTGTTCGCGCTGAAGACGGAGTCCCGGATGCTGCAGTTGAACGTCGGGTACAGGTCGAGCGTGGCGATGCCGTACCAGTAGTTGCTGTTGCCCGAGAAGGTGCAGTCATCGACGGAGATGTTGCCTGCGGAGCATTGCAGGGCACCGAATTTGCCGTAGTTGTTCGTGAAGGTCGAGCGGTGGACCTCCACGTCGGTGTTGATGGTGTAGACCGTGGCCTGGTCCGAGGCGTTGCCGTCGAACACGCAGTCCAGGATGGAGATCATGTTGGCTTCGGTGGAGCTTCCCTGGCAGTGGATGGAGGTGGCGTCCCGGTCCTTGAAGGTGCAGTTCTGGACGATGTAGTCCGCGCCCCGGGTCAGGATGCTCTGGCCCCCGGAGCCCCGGAACTGGCAGCCCCGGACGATGATGCTGGCGGAAATCGCATCGGATTCCGTCACGAAGATGTCCACCAGGGTGTTGTTCTCGAAGGTGCAGTCCTCGATGAGCAGCGCGGCCCCGTCGTTGGGGAACAGGGCCACGGCGCCGTAGCTGTCCGTGCTGTTGCCCTGGAAGCTGCATCCCGTGATGGTCGCCTGCGTCCTGCCGGAGACGATGCGGCTGGCGGTGTTGTTGGTGAAGGTGCAGTCCTCGACCACGAAGGTCCCCAGAACCTTGAACACGTCGGCCAGGTTGATGCCGGTGTTGCCGGAAAATTCGCAGCGCGTGAAGGCGAAGCGCTCGCCTTCGAGGTCCACCACGTTGCGGGTGTAGTGGGTGGCGTAGAAGCGCTTGATGGTCAGGTCCTGCACGCAGACCTTGCCTGCCAGGCCCGTGGCGGCGAAGGCCTGCTCGGTGGAGCCCAGCCCGTCGAGGATGGTGCTCCCGGCCCCGGCGCCGGCCACGGTGGTGTAGGACGGGATGGCCAGGGGGAAGGCCTCGGGGTACGTCCCGGCGGCGACGTGCACGGTGATCTGGCGGCTGGCGCTGCCCGAGCCGCGCGCGTAGTCCAGGGCGTGGGCGATGGTCTTCCAGGGCGAGGCGGCGCTGCCCGTGCCCGTGGTGTCGCTGCCCGTGGCGCGGTTCACGTAGAGATCCGTGGAGCTGGTGGGCACGTTGGTGATCGTCACCTGCTTGGAGCCGCTGATGCCCGAGTGGGTCGCCACCAGGTGGAAGGTCTGGGTCTCGGACACGAACTGCGTGCTGAGCAGGCCCGAGGCGCTGATGGTGGCGTCGTTGGTGTAGGCCGTCCAGGTGGCGGAGGAGGTCAGGTTCGCGGTGGTCTGGTTGCTGTAGTAGCCCGTGGCCGTGTACTGGCTGGTGGTGTTCTCGTTCACGGCGTCCTGGCCGTCGATCTCGATGCTCTCCAGGGTCACGGCGGTGTCGGTCACGAGGATCTGGTGGCTGGCGCTCTTGCCCTGGTACGAGGCGCTCACGGTGACGGGGGTGTCCTCGCCGACCGAGGGCGCTGTGTACGACCCGCCGCTGACCGAGCCCGCCGTGGCGCTCCAGGAGGCCTGGGCGCTGACGTTGGAGCGGCTGCCGTCGTCGAAGTTCGCCCAGCAGGTCAGCGTGGCGGTGCCGCCCTCGGCCACGGACGGCGGCCCTTCCACGTTCACGGATTGCAGCGAGGCCTGGGTGTCGACGATGGTCACGGCCAGGCTGTCGCTCTTGCCCTGGTACGAGGCGCTGATGGTGCAGACCGTGTCCTTGGCGACGTAGGGCGCGTCGTACAGGCCCGAGGCGTCGATGACGCCCATGCTGGCGCTCCAGGTCACGGAGTTGGTGACGGTCACGGTGCTGCCGTCGCTGTATTTGGCCTGGCAGACGTATTGCTGGTCCGTCACGCCCTCGCCCAGGGTCGGGTACCCGCTGACGATGATCTCGGTCAGGGTCGTGGTGATGTTCTTGATGGTCAGGCTGTGGGACGCGGACTTGGCGTCGTAGGTGGCGGTGACGGTGCAGGCCGTGTCCGCCGAGACGGCGGGGGTGGTCAGCACGCCGGAGGCGATGGTGCCCTTGGTGGTCTGCCAGGAGCAGGAGCCGCTGACGTCCGCCGTGGTGCCGTCGGAGAAGGTGGCCGTGGCGTAAAGCTGCGTGGACGAGGATTCCGGGGCCTGGGTCGCCCCGGCCACGGTCAGGTTGTTCACCGTGACGCTGGGGGCGGGCACGGTGACGACGCGCGACACGGTGCGCGTGCCGCCGCTGGCGTCGCTGAGCTGGATGTCCAGCCGCACCTGGCCCGAGGAGGACAGCGTCAGGTCGCGCGCCTCGAAGGCCCGCCGGTCCGGGTTCAGGAAGGGCAGGACATCCTTGTCCGCCGTGTCCACGTCGTCGGCGAAGTCGTGCAGCTCGGTGTTGTGGGTGGCGTCGATGATCTTCAGCCCGGTGAGCAGGGTGGCGTCGGAGACCACCAGCCGGATGCTGTCGATCTTCCCAGGCGCGGTCTGGATGGTGGCGTCGTCCAGGGTCGGGGCCGCGGCGTCGTCCACGAAGGCCACGTCCTCGTACGTCTGCGATTCGTATGTGAAGTCGTCCAGCATGTGCAGGCCGGAGAGTTCCTGGACCTGGACCACGACCTTGAAGCTCGAGGGGTTGTCCCCGACCTTCTCGAAGATCTGGCTGGGCGTGACCCCGCGCGTGGCCGTGGAGCCGTCCAGGCGCAGCACGCCGTAGACGGAGATGAAGCGCTTGACCGCGTCGGCCTTGTTCGCGGCGGGGATGAAGTACGTCGAGGCGCCGACGAGGTTCCCGTCCCACTCGACGACCTCCCTGATGCAGTACTCCCCGTTCTCATAATAGAACGTCTTGTCCAGGACGCGGGTGTCCACCGTGGTGTGCCACAGGCCCTTGGTGTCCACGAGCTTGAATTCGAAGCGCAGCCGCAGGTTGTGGAAGAGGTTCCAGCTGGTGTCGGCCATCATCGCGGCGTACAGGCCCTGGTCCAGGATCAGGTTGGGATACAGGACCGTGTCGTAGTCCAGGGTGGCGCCGCTGCGCAGATCGGACCAGTAGTGGGAGGTCCCGGCGTCCATGGGGGAGACGCCCGGGTAGGTGGACAGGGAGAAATGCGAGACGTCCGCCGCCAGGGCGCCCGGCGCGAGGCAGAACAGGGCCGCGACAAGGACGATGGCCACGACCGCAGCGCGGCGGGCCTGATTGGCTGAGCCTCTTGAGGGCATCGTGTCTCCACGCTGTCGTTTCAGAAATATTCCCAGTTGTATTTTGTATTGGTCCATAAAGTCAACCCGAGCGCAAAACGAGCGCATCCTGATAAATATGATGGGCATTGCATCATGGCGCAGCGTGCGGATCGCTGTAATACGAAGTGATCATGTTGCAGGGGCCGAATGCTGCGGACGCGGTTGTGCGCCGGGCGCGGGAAATCCCCGGCGCGGTCGGCGCGCACGCGGTTCTGGACAAGGCCGGGCCGCTGGCGGCATGGTGGTGCGGGCCGGAGGCGGCGCCGGGCGCGAGGGGCGCCGCGCCGCAAACCGTCCGGCCGGAGGGCCCGACCATGAGCGACGTGCGCCGCATCCGCACCACCTGCACCCGAGACTGCCCGAACACCTGCGGGCTGGTGGCCGAGGTGCGCGACGGGCGGCTGGTGTCCCTGACCGGGGACCCGGAACACCCGCTGACGCGCGGCGCGGCCTGTCACAAGGCGGGCAAGTACGTGGCCCGGGTCTACGACCCGGAGCGGGTGCTGCACCCCATGATCCGCCTGGGCGGGCGCTGGCTGCGCGCCGGGTGGGACGAGGCCCTGGACCTGGTGGCCGAGCGGATGACGGCCATCCGCGAAGAGTCCGGGCCCGAGGCCATCCTGCACTACCAGGGCTACGGCGAGCGCACGGCGCTCAAGCTGCTCAACCGGCGGTTCTTCAACCTCTTCGGCGGCGTGACCACCACGTACGGCTCGCTGTGCGGCGGCACGGGCCAGGCCTCGCAGAACCTGGACTTCGGCGAGCGCGTGTCCCACGACCCGCTGGACCACGAGAACAGCGCCTCGATGATCCTCTGGGCGCGCAACCCCGTGACCACGAACATCAGCCTGGTGCGCCTGGCGCGCGGCGTGCGCGATCGCGGCGGGCGCGTGCTGCTGGTGGACCCGCTGCGCACCCGCTCGGCGGCCCTGGCCGACGCGCACATCGCGCCGCGCCCCGGGGCGGACGGCTACCTGGCCCTGGCCGCGGCCAAGCTGATCCTGGCCGCCGGGGCCGAGGACCGCGAGTTCATCGCCCGGCGCAGCGAGGGCTTCGAGGCCTACCGCCGCATCCTGGACGGGTTCACCCTGGACGCGCTGTGCGCCCTGGCCGGGGTGGGCGAGGCCGAGGTCCGGCTGCTGGCCGAGACCCTGATGCACCAGCGGCCCACGTCCATCCTCCTGGGCTGGGGCCTGCACCGCTACGAGCAGGCCCACCACACCATCCGGGCCATCGACGCCCTGGGCGCCGTGGCCGGGATCATCGGCGTGCCGGGCGGCGGCGTGAGCCAGGGATTCGAGGAATACGGGCCCTACGA
>CAYUIN010000149.1:0-6181 GCA_964444695.1 uncultured Desulfocurvus sp. | reverse complement strand
CCCCTGCCCCGCGCCCGGGCGCCTCAGACCACGATGCGCGAGAGCATGGGCACGGTGACGATGGCGTAATACAGCACCAGCCAGACCACCGCACAGCCCAGGATGACCGGGTCGCGCACCAGGTCGCGTTCCGGCTCCTCGCCGCCCCGGCCGCTCTGCGCCTTGTATTTGTAATACGCCAGCACGTAGAACACGATGGGTACCGTGAGCACCAGGGTGTGGCCCTTGCCCGAGACGGTGGCGAAGAGGCTGTAGCACAGCACGGTCATGGACATGGTCACGCCCATGAGCTGCTCGAAGAACTCCGGGCTGGTGCGGGCCAGGGCGGAGCGCTGGGCCCCCTCGCCCGCATCGCGCTCGCGCAGGCTGCGGATCTCCGCGTAGCGTTTGACGAACCCCAGATACAACGCCAGGAAGAACACGCACAGCACGATCCACGCCGTGGGCTGCGCGCGCACGGCGTAGATGCCCGCCATCAGCCGCAGCACGAATCCCATGGCGATGCACATCACGTCGATGATCACCAGGTGCTTGCCGCGCAGGGTGTAGAAGACGTTCATGGCCAGATAGGCCCCAACGCAGACGGCGACGCCCCAGGGCAGAAGCAGGCCCAGGGCCACCGCCCCGAGCAGGCAGGCCAGGCCCAGCGCCGCGGCCTGGGGCAGCGAGACCTCGCCGCTGGCCAGGGGCCGCAGGCGCTTTTTGGGGTGCGCGCGGTCGGCCTCGCGGTCCTTGGCGTCGTTGAAGACGTACACCGCCGAACTGACCAACGAAAAGAGCGCCGCCGTCAGCAGGCCGTCGCCCACGGCCAGCGGATCGGCCAGCTGGAAGCTGAAGAAGGCCCCGGCCAGGCACAGGACGTTCTTGACCCACTGGCTGGGCCGCAACAGGCGCACCATGGCGGACACGTTGACGGGCATCGTCGTTCCCTGCCTCCGGCGTTTCGGTGTGGTCAGAGCAGGCGCCGCACCAGGCCCAGGACCCCCTGGCGCAAGGCCGAACGGTGGAAGCTGGCCCCGCCGGACGCTCCGCTGACGGACTGCCTGTTGGCCAGATACCACTCGTAGCTCTCGATGAACATCTCCTCGCTGGAGTACCGGGCCTCGTAGCCCAGCTCCCGGCGCACCCGGCCCGTGTCGAAGTACATGGACCGTCCGTACATGAGCCAATGGTAGTCGCCCAGGGGCGAGAGGCCCAGGGCGCTGGTCAGGCGCATGCCCCACATGGCCGGGCCCATGGGCACCCCGCGCACGCGCGAGCCGGTGCCCGCGTGGGCGCACAGGGCCTCCAGCACCTGGCGCATGGAGCCGTACCGCTGTGCGCCGCAGTTGTAGACGGCGGCCCCGGGGCGCTGCGCCGCGCGGATGCAGACCTCGGCCATGTCGTCGGCGTGCACGAACTGGTAGACGTTGTCCCCGCGCCCCAGCACCGGCACGTTGGAGCCCTGGCGAATCCACTCGAAAAGAATCTGGAAGATTCCCAGGCGCCCGTGGCCGAGGATGGTCCTGGGCCGGACGATGGTCACGTCCAGGCCCCGGTCGGCGTACTCCCGGCACAGCGTCTCCCCGGCGAGCTTGGCCGCGCCGTAGGCCTCCGCCGGGGAGGGCGGCGTGTCCTCCGTCACGGGCAGCTCGCGCGGGACGCCGAACACGGCGCTGGACGAGGTGTAGACCACCTTGGCCACGCCCGCGTCGCGGCAGGCCTGAAGCAGGTTGCGCGTGCCGTCGATGTTCACGGAGGCGAACAGCGCCCGGTCCTTGGCCAGGGGCACCTGGGCCACGTTGTGGAACACGGCGTCCATGCCCCGGCAGGCCTCGGCCAGGGCCCCCTGGTCGCGCACGTCGCCACGAAACAGGCGCACCTCCCGGGGGCGGTCGTCGGCGTCGTTCAGGTCGAAGACGGCGCAGCCGTGCCCCTGTTCCAGCAGCCTGCGCACCAGCAGCGAGCCGAAATATCCCGACCCGCCGGTCACCAGGACGTTCATGCGGACCTCGTCGTCGCGCCCCGGCCCATCACAGGGCCCCGGCGGTTTGCGGCCTGGAACGCAGCCAGGCCACACTGCGGATCATGCCTTCGCGCAGGTCGACCCCGGGGGCGTAGCCCAGCTCCCGTTCGGCCTTGTCCACGCTGCAGGCGATGGTCTTGTTCATTTCCGAAAGCACGTGGATCTTCTGGTGATACACGCCCACGCGCTGCAACAGCCCGTCCACGACGCCCGCCACGTCGGCGGCCAGGGACGGCAGGCGCAGCCGCCCGCCCTTGCAGGGCACGCCGAACTCGTCGCGCAGCACGCTCTCGATGGTGTCGATGATCTCGGCCATGGGATACGGACGGCGGTCGGCTATCCAGTAGATCTGCCCCGCCGCGCCGGGCACCCGGGCGGCCAGCAGCAGCCCCTGGCAGAGGTTGCCCACGTAGGCCATGCTGCGGCGGTTGTCGCCGGGGCCGACCAGGGGCGCCTTGCCGTCGCGCACCATCTGGAAGAACAGGGTCTGGCGCGCAGGCTGGTACGGCCCGTAGAACCACGGCGCGCGGATCAGCACCGCCTCCATGCCCCAGTGCGGGGACCGCTCGCGCACGGCCAGCTCCATGCGCATCTTGGAGGCGCCGTAGCCCATGTACGGATTGTAGGGCGACTGTTCGTCGAACACGTGGTCCGGGTGCGGATTGTTGCCCAGCGGCGAGTTGGAGGACACCACCACCGCCCGGCGCACCCCGGCGGCCTCGGCCCCCTGGAGCACGCGCAGGGTGCCGTGCAGGTTCACGGCGTCGAACTCGCGCACGGCGCGCGGATGGATGACGCCCGCGCAGTGGTAGAGCACCGCGCCCCCGGCTCCCGCCAGAAACGGCGCCAGCGAGGCCTCGTCGGTGACGTCGCCGCGCACCACAACGACGCGCGGCGACAGGGCCTCCAGGTCCGCCACGTCCTCGCCGGGCAGGGCCAGGCAGCGCACGCGCAGCTCCGGCTCCGGCGCCGCCAGGGCCGGGACGTCGTCCAGCCCCAACACCAGGGCGTGCACCAGGGCCCGCCCCAGCCAGCCCCCGGCTCCGGTGACCAGGGCCAGCGATTCCCGTCCGCTCATGGGTTCCTCCCCGTGGCGCCGTCGAGCCAGGCGAGGGCGTTGCGCCGCACCAGGGCCATCAGGGTCCCCTGCGGGTTCACGCCCGGCGCGCCGCCCAGCAGGCTCGCATCCGCCACATACAGATTCTCCTGCCCGCGCACCCGCCCGAAGGAATCGACGGGGCAGCTCCCGTCCTCGCCCAGCGGCAGGCTGCCCATCAGGTGGATGGTCATCAGCCCCGTGCCCCGCGCGGGCAGCGCGGCGGGGATGCGCCGCAGGTCGGCCTCGTCCCGCAGCGGCCCCAGGCCCCGCACGGTCGGATACACCCGGCGCGCCCCGGCGCGAAACAGCAGGCGGCACAAGGCGCCCAGGCCCTCGGCCAGGTCCTCGCGGGTGGTCCGGTCCACGGGGTAGCGCACCAGCGGGTCCGCCAGCCCGGGCAGGGCGCGCACGGAGCCGGACGCCCCGGGCGCCGCCATGGCGTAGTAGCTGGCCATGGTCCGCCAGCGTTCGCGCACCAGCTCGGGGCCGCCGTCCACGTCCGCCAACCCGGCGGCCAGATACCACGGGGCGTTCACGGAGCAGCCCAGGCCGATGCGCGGCGAAAATTCCTTCACCTGGTGCACGGGCACACCCGCGCCCGGCCCGTTGACCTCGCGGTCGAACAGCGCCGTGACCTTCACCGTGGGGTGCAGGCACAGCCCCGCCGCGGCGCCCAGGCGCAGGCCCGAGCGCTGGAGCAGCGCCGGGGTGCGCACGGCGCCGCAGGCCAGAAACACCGTGCACGCCAGCACGTCCAGGCGCTGCACCGCGCCGTCCGGGTGGCGCCGCTCGGCGCGCAGCAGCCAGCGGCCCCCCGAGCGGCGCAGGGCGAGCGCCCGCGTGTCGCACAGCAGGCGGCCTCCGGCCGCCATCAGGCGCGGCAAAAACGTCTCGGTCATGGTCTGGCGCCGCCCGCCCTCGGGCAGGCCCGGACCGTAGGCGTGCCAGCGCGGCACCTCCTGGCAGCGCCAGCCCAGTTCCCGCGCCCCGGCCTCCATGGCCAGCGAGGCCGGGGGCACCGTCCCCGGCGGCATGGTGGACACGCACAGTTCGCGCTCCAGGGCCTCGTAGTGCTCATCCAACGCGGCGGCGGACAGCCCGCGCACGGCGCGGCGCCGCTCCCAGTCCGCGCGCACGTCCTCGGGCAGGCGGTGGTACAGGCCGCTGTTGACCTCGCTGCCGCCGCCCGCGCAGGCCCCCTCCACGTACTGCACCGGGCAGCGCCCCAGGGCGGCGGAGATGCCGCCGTTGGCGTACTGGCGCTCCATCTGCGACACGGAAAACGGGCGCACCGCGTCCTGCGGCACGTGCGCGCCGGACTCGATCAGCAGCACGTCGTGCCCGGCCTCGGCCAGCAGGGCGGCGGTGATGCTGCCCCCGGGGCCGGAACCGACCACCGCCACGGCGTGTTCCAGGATGCCCGTCCCCGCCCTGGTCACGGTCCATCCTCCCCGGCCCGCTCGAACAGATACAGCAGGCACAGCGTCTCGAAAAAGCGCACGTAGTCCGCGCACGGCCCGGGCAGGCGGCGGAACAGACGCGCCACGCGCAGGCGGCGCTCCTGCGGCAAGCGGCAAAACGGGCGGCGCTCGACGACGAGGGACACCCCGGTCAGGGCCCAGGCGCAGAGCACGAACACGGGTTTCATGAAGCCCGGCATGCGCCGCATCTGGCGCGCCGCGAAGCGCGCCGCGTCCCGTGGCGGGGCGGGCGGCGCAGCGCCGAACAGGGCGGCGCGCTCCTGCCAGGCCATGTGGCTCAGGGCCGAGGCCACGTTGTGGTGCAGCCGCCTGCTCACGCCTCCTCCGCCTCCGGCGCGAGGCCCAGCAGCGCGCCCAGGGCCGCGAACGACCCCACGCGGCGCACCCCGCCGGGGACCGCGCAGCGCCCGGACGCCAGCAGCACGAAGGACACCCCCGCGCGGCGGGCGCACTCGCCGTCCTTGTCCATGCGGTCGCCCACGTACAGGGCCTGTCCGGGGTCCACGTCCAGCATCTCCAACACCTTGAGCAGCCCCTCGGGGCCGGGTTTGAGGCAATCCACCCCGGGGTCCGTGGCGATGGCCACGGCCTCGGCCTCCAGGCCCAGGCAGGCCAGTTTGGCCTGCGCCGGGTACTCCGAAAAGACGCCGCGCCGCACGCCCGCCGCCGCCAGCCCCCGGAACAGGGCCCGCACGCCCGGGCGGCGGCTGCGGGCCACCAGCGGCAGCGGCAGCTCGTACACGTAGCGGCGCACGGCCTCGTGCAGCGCCTCGGGCGCCGCGCCCAGTCGCTCGGCGGGCACGGCGTACTGCAGGGCCTCCAGCCCGTGGCCGGGCCCCTGGGGCAGCGCCTCGCGGCAGGCCCGAAACACCTGCACCATCCGCAGCTCGCGCAGCGTGGACGGCGCGGCCAGACAGCGCAGCGCCAGCGCCCACAGATAGCGCCGCTTCATGCGCGCCGCGTCGTACAGCGTGCCGTCCACGTCGAGAACGACCGCCAGGGGCGGGCCTATGCCCTCGGGCATGCGTCCGTCCCCGCAGTGGGCGCCTTCCGCCGATGCGTGACATGAATTTGCCGGGCCGATACCGCCCATGCAGGATTGAGGCCGAGGCGCACGTTCGGGTACTGCGCGGCGCCCGCCCAGGGGCCGACCTGCCGCGATGGCAGCGCCCATGTGCGGGCGCGAGCCCATCTCAATGGTGCCGCCGGGGTTTGCGCCGGCGATGCGCCGCGGCGGGGACAGATCCGGCGCAGTGTCCGGGCCCGGCGACCTGCCCAGGCACGCGCCGCCCGGCTTCCTGCGCCGGAGCGCGCCTGGGAGGCACGGGACGAAGGTACGCCCGGCCCGGGAACCCCGAGCCGTCTCCGGCCCGGCGGCGCAGGCCCCGGGGACCGGCCTCCCGGTTGCGCATCCCGTCGTGGCCGCGCGTGGACAATGGCATCCGCTCCCTGTTGCAACCCATGTTGCGGGTGTACACCACGGCGTCGCATCTGCACAAGCACCGGCTGCAGGACGCACTCCGGCACCACAAGCGCCAGCCCCCGGGCCGGGGCAATAAAAAAGCCGAAGGCAAACGCCTTCGGCTTTCGGTATTT
>CAYUIN010000148.1:0-6189 GCA_964444695.1 uncultured Desulfocurvus sp. | reverse complement strand
CGCCCCCCACCTGCGGGCAGGATTCCATTTTCATCGGAATGTCCGCCCGGCCTGCGGGCCAGGGTTCCGATCTTTTCGGAATCCGCGCCCGCCACGAGGCCGGAGCATCCTCATAAGATGCTATAATATTTCTTTTTATTGAATCGGCCTCTCTTGGAACGGTTCTTGTTATTCCCTCCCCAGCGGGCGGACGCGCCGCCCGGCCGCAGGCCGTCCCGGCGGGCGGCCCCCAAGACAGTACAACGGAGGGACCATGTTCAAGAACCTGAAGCTCGGAATGAAGCTCGGCCTGGGTTTCGGCCTGCTCATCGTCATCGCCTCGGCTCTCGGGGGCATGGCCGTCTTCAACATGAAAACGGTCCAAGGCGGGGCGGACCAGCTGGCCCACGAATACGTGCCCGAGGTACGCATCGCCAACACCCTGGAACGCCGCTCCCTGGAAACCATGTACGCCATGCGCGGCTACGCCCTGAGCGAGGAGACCGCCTACTGGGAGGAAGGAACCGGCCACCTGCGCCAGGTCCTGGACGGCATCGCCGAGGCCGAGCAGCACGCCGCCAAATACCCGGGGCTGGTCAAGCTGCGCGGGCAGATCGAAGACGTGAAGAAGGCCGTGAACCAATACGACGGCCTGGCCACGGAAACCAACAAGCTCATCTCCGGTCTGCAGGCCCTGCGCGAGAGCATGGACCAGGCCGCAGGGCACTACGTGACCAACTGCTCGGCCTTCCTGACCTCCCAAAACGAGGCCATGATCGCCGAGTTCCAGTCCGGGGCCGCCCCCGCCAAGCTGCGTGAGCGCCTGGAAAAGATCACCTGGGTCAACGAGATCATCAACCTGGGCAACGATACCCGCATCCGCAACTTCAAGTCCCAGGCCCTGCGCGACCCGGCGATCATCAACGCCGCCATGGGCAACTTCCCCAAGATGAACGCCCTGTTCGACAAGCTGCGCGCCGTGACCCGCCAGGAGGCCAACATCCGCCAGATCGCCGCCACCCGCGAAGCGGCGGAGAACTACCGCACGGCCATGAGCAACTTCCTGGCCAACTGGGAGCGCCTGCAGGAGGTGGGCAGGCTGCGCGGCAACGCCGGTGACGCCGTGGTCAAGGCCGCCCAGACCACCGCCGAGGCGGGCATGGAACAGACCACCACCATCGCCGACAAGTCCGTGGACGACCTGTCCAGCGCCTCGACGATCATGATCGCCGGGCTGCTGGTGGCCCTGGTCGTGGGCGTGCTCTGCGCGGTGGTCATCACCCGGGCCATCACCGGGCCCGTGCGCCAGGGCGTGGCCTTCGCCCAGGCCATCGCCGCGGGCGACCTGGGCGCGCAGATCGACGTCCGCCAGCGCGACGAGATCGGCCAGCTTGCCGCCGCCCTGCAGGAGATGGTCGCCAAGCTCTCCGAGGTGGTGGGCGAAGTCCAGAGCGCGGGCGAGAACGTGGCCTCGGGCAGCGAGGAGCTTTCGGCCTCGTCCGAGTCCCTGTCCCAGGGCGCCACGGAGCAGGCCGCCAGCGTGGAGGAGATCAGCTCCTCCATGGAGGAAATGGCCGCCAACATCCGCCAGAACGCCGAAAACGCCCAGCAGACCGAGAAGATCGCCGTGCAGTCCGCCCAGGACGCCGAGGCCGGGGGCAAGGCCGTGACCGAGACCGTGGGCGCCATGCGCGACATCGCGGCCAAGATCTCGATCATCGAGGAGATCGCCCGGCAGACCAACCTGCTGGCGCTCAACGCCGCCATCGAGGCCGCCCGCGCGGGCGAGCACGGCAAGGGCTTCGCCGTGGTGGCCGCCGAGGTGCGCAAGCTGGCCGAGCGCAGCGGAGCCGCCGCCGCAGAGATCAGCGAGCTGTCCTCCTCCTCCGTGGAGGTGGCCGAGCGCGCGGGCGAGATGCTGACCAAGATGGTGCCCGACATTCGGCGCACCGCCGAGCTGGTGCAGGAGATCACCGCCGCCAGCAACGAGCAGAACTCCGGGGCCGAGCAGATCAACAAGGCCATCCAGCAGCTGGACCAGGTGGTGCAGCAGAACGCCTCGGCCTCCGAGGAAATGGCCTCCACCTCCGAGGAGCTGTCCAGCCAGGCCGGGCAGCTGCAACAGACCATCGCCTTCTTCCGCTTAAGCGGCTCGGGCCGCCCGGCGCGGCGCAAGGTCGTCACCGCCCACCCCGCCGCCCCGCGCAAGCTCGCCGCCGCCCCGGCCAAGGCCCAGGCCCCGGCCCACGCCGACGGCCCCATGGACGGCGGCCTGCGCCTGGACATGGGCGCGGACGCCTCCGACGAGGACTTCGAACGCTTCTAGCGCCCCCCGCCCCCCGGGGCCGCCCCGGCCCCACGGCAACCGCGACACGGAGGAAGACCATGGCAGCCGAAGGCACCATCGACACCAACCAATACCTGACCTTCAGCCTGGCCGGAGAGACCTTCGCCCTGGACATCGCCCAGGTGCGCGAGGTCCTGGAACTGGCCGCCCTGACGCGCATCCCGCGCACGCCCCGCTTCATGCGCGGGGTCATCAACCTGCGCGGCCACGCCGTGCCCGTGGTGGACATGCGCCTGAAATTCGGCATGGAGCCCACCGAGGACACGGTGAACACCTGCATCATCATCGTCGAGGCCCGCCTGGGCGGCGACGGCGCCGTGCTCGGGGCCCTGGTGGACTCCGTGAGCGAAGTGGTGGAGATGCCTCCCGCGCACATCGAGCCCGCCCCGCGCATGGGCACCTCCATCCGGGCCGACTTCATCCGCGGCATCGGCAAGCAGGACGAGCGCTTCGTCATCGTGCTCGACGTGGCCCGCGTGTTCTCCGAAGACGAACTGGCGCTCATCGCCTCCGCCGAACCGGGCGGGGCGCAGCCCCAGCGACGGGCCGAGGCCGAACAGCCCGCCGCCGTCTGACGCCGCGAGGAACGCGCCATGCCCAGGATCCTGGTCGTGGACGACGACGACCTCGTGCGCCGACTGATCCGCGAAACCCTGCTGCGCGAAGGGCACGAGGTCCGGCTCGCCGCCAGCGGACGCGAGGCCCTGCGCCTGCTCGCCGCCGAACGCTTCGACCTGCTGCTCACGGACGTGATCATGCCCGACACGGACGGGCTGGAGCTGATCCCCAAGGCCCTGGCCGCCGTGCCGGGCCTGCCCGTGGTGGCCATGTCCGGCGGCGGCCAGTGGCTGGAGCCGGAAAGCTCCCTGCGCATGTCCCTGATGCTGGGCGCCCGCCGGACCCTGGCCAAACCCGTCGGCCCCAAGCGGCTGGCCGCCGTGGTCCGCGAGGTCCTGGCCGGATGATCTCACTCCTTGGCTTTCTCCCCCGTTTCGGAGTAGTCTGGCCGCCATGACCAGAGTGCTCATCGCCGACGACGAAGCGGTCATCCTGCTGCAACTCGAAGACGTCCTGGGGGCCATGGGCTTCGACGTCGTCGCCCTGGCCACCAACGCCGACGAGGCCGTGGCCCGCGCCCGCGAAACCCAGCCCGACGCGGCCCTGCTGGACGTGGTCATGCCCGGGGCCGCCAGCGGCATAGACGCCTGCCGCACCCTGCAAGGCGAGCTGGGCATCCCCGTGGTGCTGATGAGCGCCCACGGCGACGAGGCCAACCTGGCCCGCGCCGCGCAGGCCGAACCGGCGGGCTACGTCATCAAACCCTTCCAGCCGGACCAGGTGGCCGCCGCCCTGCGCATGGCCGTGCTGGCCCGGGCCCAGGGGCGCCTGAGCCGCCTGCAACGCAGCCTGGACCAGGGCCTGGCCCAGGCCAGCCAGTGGACCCTGGCCCTGGAACGCCTGCCCCTGGGCGCGGCCCTGTGCGACGAACGCGGCGCCGTGATCCACGCCAACGCCCAGCTGCGGGCCCTGGTCGGCCCGGCCCTGGGCGAGCCCGCCACCCTGGGCGAGCTGCCGGGCGCGCGGACCCTCTCCGGCGCCACGCCGGACGGCGCGCCCATCCTCCTGCCGCCCCTGGCCCGGGGCCGCGAGATCGAGGCCCGCATGCTGCGCCTGGGCGACGGCGGAACCCTCGTCTGCTACGCCGACGTCACGGACCAGCGCCGCGCCGGGCAGACCCTGGCGGACATCGAACGCACCCTGGAGACCAAGCACCGCATCGCCGAAGCCTTCCTGACCATCCCCGATCTGGGCATCCACCACCGGGTCGCCGCCCTGCTGGCCGAGGGTTTCGGCTGCGCCCTGGCCGCCTTCGGCCACATGGACGCCCAGGGCGGCCTCGTGCTGCCGCCCCCGTCCGGCCCGGGGCAGGACGGCGCGCCCCGCGCCGCCCGCACCGAACCGCTGCCCCCGGAACTCTGGGCCGGGCCCTGGGGCGAGGCCCTGCGCGAGCGCCACCCCGCCCTGGACAACGACCGACCGGCCGCCCCGCCCGGACACCCGGCACAGGCCAACGCCCTGGCCGTGCCCATCCTGCTGGGCAACCGCCTGGTGGGGCTGATCCTGCTGGCCGACAAGGACCAGGGCTTCGACGAGGACGACGTCCGCGCAGCCCAGCGCGTGGCGGCCTATTGCGCGCCCATCCTGCAATCGCGCCTGGAACGCGAGGCCATGAACCGCGAGCGCACCCAGGCCGCCCAGGAACTGATGCACAGCGAGCGCCGCCACCGCCAGATCGTGGAAACCTCCCTGGAAGGCGTCTGGACCATCGACGCGGGCGGACTGACCACCTACGTCAACCGCAACCTCGCACAGATGCTGGGCTACACCCCCGAGGACATGCTCGGCAGGCACCACTTCGAATTCATGGACCGCACCGCCCTGCGCGAGGCCGAACGCCGCCTGGAAAAATGCCGCATGGGCTACTCCGCCCAGTACGACTTCCGCTTCAAGAGCGCCACGGGCGCCGACGTCTGGGCCATCTGCTCCACCAGCCCGCTCACCGAGCCCGACGGCTCCTACGGCGGGGCCCTGGTCATGACCTCCAACATCACCTACCGCAAGTTCGCCGAGAACTCGCTGCTGGAAAGCGAGGAGCGCTTCCGCCAACTGGTGGAGAACCTGCGCGAGGTGTTCTGGATCCGCGAGGCGGAGACCGGCCGGGCCCTGTACATCAGCCCCAGCCTCAAGCGCCTCTGGGGCCGCGAGGTGGAGGAGTTCCAGGACTCCAGGGACCCGTTCTACGCCAGCATCTACCACGAGGACCGCGAACTGGTGCGCGCCGCCATGAGCGCCCCGGGCGGCGACGGCCCCCGCGAGGCGGAATACCGCATCCTGCGGCCGGACGGGGAGCAGCGCTGGGTCCGCACCAGCTCCCTGGCCATCCCGGACGCCAACGGCCGCCCGTTCCGCGAGATCGGCATCAGCGAAGACATCACCGAACGCAAGCTCGCCGCGCAGGAGCGCGACCGCCTCATCCGGGCCATCGAACAGGTCGGCGACATCGTGATCATCACCGACCCGCGCGGCACCATCCAGTACGTCAACCCCGCCTTCACGCAGATCAGCGGCCTGGGCGCGCGCGACGTCCTGGGCCGCAACATGGCCCTGCTCCAGTCGCCCCAGGACGACGGAGACTACCTGGCCGGCCTGCAACAGGCCCTGGTGCGCGGGGTGCCCTGGCGCGGGCGCTACCAGTACGAACGCCCCGGCGCCACCAGGCGCGAGGTCCGGGCCGTGCTCTCGCCCATCTTCGACGACCTGGGCCGCGTGGCGCACTACGTGTCCGTGCAGCGCGACGTGACCGAGGAAACACTGCTCGAAAACCAGCTCCACCAGGCCCGCAAGATGGAGGCCCTGGGCACCCTGGCGGGCGGCATCGCCCACGATTTCAACAATATCCTGATGGCCATCCTGGGCTTCACCGAACTGGCCCAGACCACCGCCCCCGAACACGGCAAGCAGCGCGCCCACCTGGACCGCGTCCTCGAAGCCGGGACCCGCGCCCGGGACCTGGTGCGCCAAATCCTGGCCTTCTCCCGACAGGGCGAACTGGAACGCATCGCCCTGGACCCCGTGCCCCTGATCAAGGAAACCCTGAAGCTCCTGCGCGCCACCCTGCCCGCCAACGTCGCCATCCACCGCGACCTGGATTCGCGGACCTGCAAGGTCCTGGCCGACCCGGGGCAGGTCCACCAGATCGTCATGAACCTGGCCACCAACGCCGCACACGCCCTGGACGGCGCGGGCGGAGGGACCATCACCGTACGCCTGCGCCGCAAGACGCTGGCCCCCCCCCCCGCCGG
>CAYUIN010000147.1:0-6203 GCA_964444695.1 uncultured Desulfocurvus sp. | reverse complement strand
GGCCCCAGGTGGCGCTGATCAGCATCGCCGGTTGGCCCCGGTCCTCGGCCCAGGTGTGCAGCACGCCGCTCACGGCGCCGCCCGCCATCTCCTGGCAGCCCACGGCCATGGCGATCTCGTGTTCGCGGAAGTCGCGCTCCAGGCGGTAGCGCCAGGCCTCGTAGCCGTATGTCCCGGCCACCACGCGGCGCCAGGCGCCCAGCACCTCGCGGCGCGGCACGCCGAGCACGGAAAGATATTGTCCGGCGAAGCTGGCGTCGCCGTTCTCGCCCCAGGCGCTGCTGCGCAGGGCCAGAAGCGGCGCGGCCTCGCCCTTTCTGCGCTTGCGCAGGGCATCCAGGCCGGATTCGATGGCCGCGGCCAGGGGCCGGGGCACCTCGGCTTGCAGGATCATGGCCTGCACGCGCTCCGACAGGGCGCGCAGGGCCTGCTGGTCCCGCCCGTCCCAGGCGTCCAGGCCCTCGCGGATGGCCTGGCGCAGGCCGTCCTGCTCCATGAATTCGAAATAGGCCCGGGTGGTGATCACGAAGCCGTCGGGCACGTCCAGGTGCAGGCCGCCGTGCAGCTCGGCCAGGGCGGACATCTTGCCGCCGTCGAGGTCCCCGGTCTGCCCTCCGGCCTCGAACAGGGGCAGCACGAGGCCGCCGCCGGGGAAGGAGTGCCGCCCGGCCAGCTCTTCCTGGATCTGGTGCTGGATGCGCCCGAATGCCAGGAACAGCTCCCTGTTCTTGCGTTCGGAAAGAACGCTGAGGTCGGAGATCATCTTGAAGACGAGGTCGGACAGGCTTTGGCTGGCCGAGAGCAGGTACTGGCGGTCGAAGACGTATTCGCCCCCGAGCTTGTCGCCCATGTCCGCCATCAGTTCCAGGATGCGGTTGTTGCGTTCCAGGATGCTCTTGAACTTCTTGAAGAGCACCTCGAAGGGCAACTCGCCCGCGCCCCGCCTGTGGGGCAGTATCCTTTTCAAGCCTTCCAGCATGCCGACCGCGCCTTCGCGGCGCCTAGTGCGCGCCGCCCTTGTCCTTGAATATCAAGCCGATCACCAGGCCCGCCAGGATGGCGACGACCGTGGCGAGGATACCATAGAGCGTGCCGTGGTTGAAGGCCATATCGTGCAGCCAGGCGGGCAGCCCGACCAGCACGGCCTGCACGGGCATCTCGGCCCGCTGCACGATCTCGCCGCCGCGCAGGGCCACGGCCTCGACCTTGTACTGGCCGGGGGCCAGGGCCGAGGGCACCTGCAGCACGGCGCTGAAGGGCCGCATGCCGCTTTCGGCCTGGCCGAACTCCATCCCGCCCACGGTCTCGCTGCACAGGCCCTCGCGCTTCTTCAGGCGCAGCAGCTCGGCCACGGGGTCCATGCCCGGCTCGCCGGCGGCGGCCTCTTCGACCTCGACCATCCTGCGCAGGCTTTCCAGGCTGAAGGGCCTGGCGGCCTCGCCCAGCTGCTCGAAGGGCTCGGAGGTCTCCACCAGCATCACGCGGGGCACGTTGTGGAAGGTCAGGGCGCCGAGGTTCATCCACAGCAGGCCGAAGACCTTGCCCTTTTCGCGCATGTGCAGCTCGCCGGGGGCGCCGGTCAGGCGCAGCACCACCTGGCTGCCCTCGGGCACCAGGCCCTCGACCTTGAGCCCGACGCCGTCGTATGCGGCGCCCATTTCGATGGTCGAGGGGGTCACGGTCAGGGCCTGGGCTGCGGCGGCCCGGGCCGGGGCGGCCTGCCCGGCGACGAGGGCCAGGGCCAGGACGGCCAGCAGGGTGAGGATGTGCTTGTTCATCTTAGTGGCCTCCCATGTAGGCCAGCAGCACGGCGGGCTGGGCCAGCAGGTCGTAGAGCATCTTGGCCATGACCACCAGGACCAGGGAGGCGAGCAGGATCTTGAGCTGTTCGCCCTGCAGGCGCTTGCCGACCTTGGCGCCCAGCTGGGCCCCGATGGCCGAGCCCACCAGCAGCAGCACGGCCAGCACGAAGTCCACGGTGTGGTTCTGCGAGGCCTGCATGATGGTCACGTTGATGCAGGTGAAGAGAATCTGGAACAGGCTGGTGCCGACCACGACGTGCATCGGCATCCGGAGCAGGTAGACCATCACGGGGACCATGATGAACCCGCCGCCCACGCCCATGATGGCCGCCAGGACGCCGACCATGGTGCCCAGCACCAGCGGCATCAGGATGGACATCCGGATGCCCGAGCGCTCGAAGGTCATCTGCCAGGGCAGGGCCGCGATGCAGCGGGCGTAGCGCGAGGGCTTGCGCGGGGCGGCCGGGGTCTCGGTGGCCGGGGCTTTCTGCTTGCGCATGGACTGCAGGCTTTCCAGGAACATGTAGCCGCCCACGAAGCCCAGCATCAGCACGTAGGTCACGCTGATCAGGAAGTCGGCGTTGCCCATGGCGCGCAGGACCTTGATGACCTGCACGCCCACGGTGCCGCCCAGGATGCCGCCCACCAGCAGCAGCAGGCCCATTTTGATGTCCACGTTGCCCATGCGGAAGTGGGCCAGGGTGCCGGAGGTGGAGGCGCCCACGATCTGGTTGGAGTCCGAGGCGGCGGCCACCGTTGGCGGGATGCCCAGCATGATCAGCAGCGGGGTCATCAGGAACCCGCCGCCCACGCCGAAGATGCCGGACAACAGCCCGACCGCGCCGCCGAGACCGACGATGGCCAGGATGTTCACGCTGTTGCCCGCGATGGGCAGATACATGGAGAACAGTGATGTCACGAAAGTCTCTCCTGAGTTTGGATGGTCTGTTTCCTGGGGACGACCGTCTCGACCTTGCAGGCGATGCGGTGGCGGATGGCTTTCAGGGACAGGGTTTCCCTGTCTGCCGCCCTCAAGTCCCGGTCCCTCAACTCGTAGACCAAGAGCGTGATGCGGGAGCCGCTCACGAACCGGACGATTTCCTCCTCGAAGGAGCCCTCGGCGACGTAGAAGTCGATGCGGATGCCCTGGGCCTTGGCGTTTTCCACGCGCAACTCGAGGTTGCGGCGCAGTTCCGCCTCGCTCATGGCCCCCGCCGGGGCCGCTCCGTCCTCGGAGCCGTGACGCACGTACAGGACATGCAGCCGGGCCTCGATGCGCATTGCCAAGGTGCAGGCGCGGGTCAGGGCCTCCCAAGCGACGTGTTCGCTGTCCATGCCGACGAGAATCTGTTCCATGGTTCCTCTTGTGCTGGATTTCCCAAGAGCAACTGTGATGCCAGAGCGGCATTTTTGCTATTTAGATCAATATTTCAGTGAGTTAGTTGCACGAGTGTGCGGGGCGGGGTGGGGCGTTGTGTTTCAAATTGAAAAGGAGTAGGGTCCATGCCCGGGTGAATGTTTCAAAATGAAAACCGGCCCGGACCGCCAGGGGCGGACCCGGACCGCGCGCAAGGGAGTTTCCCATGGGCATGTCCCCGACCCTGGCCGGTCTGACCGGGGCGGAGTTCCTCCGCTCCATCAAGGGCCGCATCTTCCTGCTCTTCGCGGTGACCTTCCTGTCCATCGTGGCCCTCACGGCGGCCAACTTCTGGAACCTGGACAAGCTCAAGACGCGGCTTTTGCTGGGCGAGCGCTACGACGACCTGCTGAACGACATCCTGGAGGTCCGGCGCTACGAGAAGAACTTCCTGTACTTCGGCGACGCCCGCAGCCTGACCGAGAGCCGGGACTACCTGGGCCGCATCGACCTGCTGGTGGACGGCCTGGCCGAGGACCTGGCCGTGGTGGCCGGGCCCGCGGCCCTGGAGCGCTTCCGCACGGACCTGGCGCGCTACGAGAGCCGGGTGCGCATCCTGGCCGACGGCGGGCAGGCCGGGCCCGAGGAGCTGCGCGCCCTGGGCAAGTCCCTGCTGGACGCGGCGGACGGGTTCCTGAAGACCAAGCGCGAGCGCATCCACCGCTCCCTGGTGCGGACCTCGATTTTGCCCTTCACCCTGCTGGGCGTGCTGCTGCTTTTGATGGTCCTGGTCATCAAGCTCATCTCCCAGGGGCTGCTGCGGCCCCTGGCCGGAGTGGTGCGGACCACGGAGCGCGTGGCCCGGGGCGATTTCAGCCCCGTGCCCGACGAGCCCGGCAGGCTCTACGAGATCGCCTCGCTGGTGGGCGCCATCAACCGCATGGCCGAGGAGCTGGAACGCAACCAGGAGGACCTGCTCCAGGCGCGCAAGATCTCCGCCCTGGGCACCTTCACGGCGGGCATCGCCCACGAGCTGAACAACCCCATCAACAACATCACGCTGACGGCCGAGAGCTTTCAGGAGGACTACGCCGCCCAGGTGGACGACGACGGCCGCGAGATGCTCACGGACATCCTGGCCCAGTCCGAGCGCGCGGCGGACATCGTCAAGAACCTGCTGGACTTCTCGCGCACGGAGCGCCCGGCCTTCAGCCGCCTGGCCCCGGCGGACATCCTGGGCAGCACGGTGGCCCTGCTCAAGAACCAGTTCATGCTGGCCGGGCTGACCCTGGACCTGGACGCGCCCCGCGACCTGCCCGCCGTGCACGGCAACCTGCGCAACCTGCAACAGGTGTTCATGAACCTGTTGCTCAACGCGGTGCACGTCAGCCCGCGCGGGGCCCGGGTGCGCGTCGCGGCCGAGGCCGTGGACGGGGGCATGGTGCGCTTCACGGTGCGCGACCAGGGCCCCGGCATCCCGGCGGAGATCCGCGAGAAGATCTTCGAGCCCTTCTTCTCCACCAAGGAGGTCGGCAAGGGCACGGGCCTGGGCCTGGCCGTGACCTGGGCCATCGTCCAGCGCCACGGTGGGCGCGTGGAGGCGGCCAACGCCGAGGACGGCGGCGCGGTGTTCACCGTGCAGCTGCCCCGGGCCGAGGCCGACGCCGCCGCCGGGCCCGACGGGGAGGTGCGCTGATGCCCCCGCTGCGCCTGGCCATCGTCGACGACGAGGAGATCGTCTGCCGCCGCCTGGGACACGCCCTGGGCCGCGAAGGCTTCGAGGTCGAGTCCTTCCTCATCGGGCGTTCCTTTTTGGAACGCATGATGCAAGATCCGTTCGACGTCGTGTTCCTGGACCTGCGCCTGCCGGACATCGACGGACTGACGCTGCTGCCGCGCATCAAGGCCCTGCGCCAGGAGGCGGAGGTCATCGTGGTCACGGGGCACGGCAGCCTGGACACGGCCATCGAGGCCATCAAGGGCGGGGCCTTCCACTACGTGGCCAAGCCCGTGAACCTCGCCGAGATCCGGGCCCTGGCCGCCGGGGCCAGGGAGAAGATCGAGCTGCGGCGCGAGAACCGCCGCCTGCGCCAGGCCCTGCGCGGCGAGGCCGAGCTGGCCGCCATCGTCGGCAACAGCCCGGCCATGCAGGACGTGTTCGAGATGATCCGCAAGGTCGCCGCCGTGGACTGCAACGTCCTGGTCCAGGGCGCCAGCGGCACGGGCAAGGCCCTGGTGGCCCAGGCCATCCACCAGCTGAGCGGGCGGCGCGAGGGCCCGCTGGTCAGCTTCAACTGCGGCGGGTTCACCGACGAGCTGATCAGCTCCGAGCTGTTCGGCTACGAGAAGGGCGCCTTCACCGGGGCCACGGCCACCAAGATCGGCCTGCTGGAGACCGCCGACGGCGGCACCGTGTTCCTGGACGAGATCGGCGAGATGCCCCTGTCCATGCAGGTCAAGCTGCTGCACGTCCTGCAGGAGCGGCGCATCCTGCGCGTGGGCGGCACGGCGCCCATCGACCTGGACATCCGCGTGGTGGCCGCCACCAACAAGGACCTGCGCCACGAGGTGGAGGCCGGGACCTTCCGCGAGGACCTGTTCTTCCGGCTGAACGTGGTCTGCATCACGCTGCCGGAGCTGGCCCGGCGGCGCGAGGACATCCCGCTGCTGGTGCAGCATTTCGTGGAGAAGTACGGCCTGGCCTTCCACAAGGGCGTGCGCGGCGTGACCCGCCAGGCCATGCAGATCCTCGCGGCCTACAGCTACCCCGGCAACGTGCGCGAGCTGGAGAACATCGTGGAGCGCGCCGTGGCGCTGACGGACAACGAGGAGATCGGCCCGCAGGACCTCCCGGCGGACTTGCAGGAATTGGAGTTCGAAACCGTGGAGGGCGACGGCCTGCCGCAGCTGGCCGACGTGGAACGGGGCTACATCCTGAAGGTGCTGCGCAAGACGGAATTCAACAAGGGCCTGACGGCCAGGATCCTGGGCATCCCGCGCACGACCCTGTGGCGCAAGATCAAGTCCTACGGGCTGGAATAGGC
>CAYUIN010000146.1:0-6212 GCA_964444695.1 uncultured Desulfocurvus sp. | reverse complement strand
GGTCCAGGACAGAGTCCTGGTGGGTTTGGGCGAAGCCCAACCGCCGGAGGCACACACCACCCTCTGCGGCGCCCCCCCCTTGGTCGGTCCACCCAGTCGGGCGATCGATAAGCTGTAGCGAGGGGCGGGGGTTTGGTGTAGGGGTGGGGCATTATGTTGCAGAGTTTGTTTGGGTTGTTGGCGTTTGTGGCCATTGCCTGGGTCTTGTCCGAGCAGCGAGGGGCGGTGCGGTTGCGTGTCGTGGTCTCGGGGCTGTTGCTGCAGTTCGGGCTGGGGGTCGTCTTGTTGCGGGTGCCCGCGTTGCGGGACGGGTTCTTGTTCCTGAACCGCGCGGTGGAGGCGGTGGACAAGGCGACGCAGGCCGGGACGAGCTTCGTGTTCGGGTATGTGGGCGGCGGTCCCGCGCCGTTCGAGGTGGTCAATCCGGCGGCGGGCTTCGTGTTTGCGTTCCGGGCCTTGCCGATCATTTTGGTGACCAGCGCCATTGCGGCGGTGTTGTTCCACTGGCGGGTGATCCCCGTGGTGGTGCGGCTGTTCTCGGCCGTGTTGCAGCGGGTGATGGGCATCGGCGGGGCGCTGGGCGTGGCGGCGGCGGCGAATATTTTCGCGGGGATGGTCGAGGCGCCGTTGTTCATCCGGCCGTACGTGTCGCGGCTGACGCGCAGCGAATTGTTCGCGCTGATGACCTGCGGCATGGCGACAATCGCCGGGACGATGCTTGTGATCTACGCCACGGTGCTGGGGCCGGTGATTCCCATGGCCCTGGGGCATATTCTGGTGGCCTCGTTCATCAGCGCGCCTGCGGCGTTGCTGGTGGCCGGGGTGATGGTCCCGGAGACGGGGCGCCCGACGCTGGGGGACGTGACGCCGCCGGTGCAGACGCGCAGCACCATGGACGCGCTGGTCAAGGGCACGATCAGCGGCGTGGAGCTGCTGATCAACGTCATCGCGCTGCTGGTGGTGCTGGTGGCGGCGGTGTGGCTGGTGAACGCGGCCCTGGGCTGGCTGCCGGACGTGGGCGGCCAGGCGCTGAGCATGCAGCGGGTGCTGGGCTGGGTGATGGCGCCGCTGGTCTGGCTGGCCGGGGTGCCGTGGTCCGAGGCGCACGTGGCGGGCGGGCTGATGGGCACCAAGGTGGTGCTGAACGAATTTCTGGCCTACCTGGACCTGGCGGCGCTGCCGCCGGGGGCGCTGTCCGAGCGCAGCGCGCTGATCATGACCTACGCCCTGTGCGGGTTCGCGAACTTCGGCAGCCTGGGGATCATGATCGGCGGGCTGTCGTCCATCGCCCCGGAGCGGCGCGAGGAAATCGTGGCCCTGGGCCTGCGGTCCATCGTCGCGGGCGTGCTGTCCACGCTGATGACCGGGGCCGTGGTCGGGGTCTTGTACTAGGCAATATTTTAGGCAGCTGATGATAAGCCCCCGTGCATTTTCATGCGCGGGGGCTTTTTTAGCGGGCGGCGCCTTGCAGTCGGGCGAAGAGGCGCGGGGACAGGCGCGAATGGCGGTCGAAGTCGGCCATCAGCTCCAGGCCGGGGACGATGGCGCGGCAGACGGGGATGCGCATGTCCGCGCGGGTCAGGTCCACGTAGGCCGGGCTGCGGCCGCTGGTGGTCAGGGCGGCCTCCAGCAGGGCGAGGTCGGCGGCGTAGCTGCCCTGGGAAAAGTCCGGCAGCTCCTCCACGGTGCGCACGGGCAGGCCTTCGGGCGCGGGGCGCGTGGGCGGGCCCCAGGGGAACGGGTACGGGACTTCCATCATCGCCGAGAGGCAGGTGTCCGGGCCAGAGAGCCCCGCCGAGGCGCCCTTCATGACCTGGCCCTCGGGGCCCACGGCGAAGGCGCGGTAGCAGGGCACGCCGAGTCCGGTGGTGATGTCCTCGAAAAAGAACTGGATGCCGCGCGCGTCGTATTCCTCCAACCGGCGGCCCAGCTTGCGCTTGGCGGCGCGGATGCGGAAGCAGCGGGCGGGGTCGAAGGGCGTGGTGCTTTCGGCGTCGCGCTCGATCACTTCCAGCAGGGCGGTGACGCGGGCGCGTTCGTCGCAGAGCCCGGCGCCCAGGCCGGTGGAGCCCAGGCCGCTGCACAGGGCGGGCTCGTCCAGGTTGGCGAAGAGGAACACGAACTGCGCCGGGACCAGGATCTCGGAGCCGCCCGGTCGCGCGGCGGGCAGCCAGTGCAGGGGCTGGTCCTCGTAGGGCGCTTCCAGTGGCAGGGAGGCGGGGTCCAGGGCGCGGTCCGGGCCGAGCTCGGAGAAACGGGCCCGGGTCAGCGGCAGGGGCCGGGCGTAGCCCAGGGCGCCTTCGGGGCCGATGGACGCCCAGCTGGAATAGCGCTCGCAGATCTCCATGACCAGGGCCGCCTGGGCGGGTTCGAATTCCAGGCCGCGCCCGAAGGAGGTCTGGGTGCCGCTGAGGCTGTAGTCCAGGGCGCCGTTTCGTACGTCCACGTGCATCCGCCACTGGCGGGTCAGGCCGTTGGGGGCCAGGGACATCTGGTGGCGCATCTGGGGCGCGAGGTCGACTGCGGCGGCGGCCAGGGCGGCCTCGGCGGCGCGGATGGCGTCCTGGGCCGTGGTGGGCCGCTCGGGGCGGGCCTGGGGCGCGCCGTGGGCCAGGACGTCGGCCACGGAGACGAAGCCCGAGCGGGCGGCGTCGATGGCGGCCTGGTCGAAGGGCGGCGCGGGGGCGTCCGGCGGCGCGGGCAGCGGGATGTGGTCCATGAGATTGGCGGCGAACAGCGGGCTCCAGGCGCGGTGGGCGGGCATGTCCGCCAGGGCCTCCTGGCGCAGGTCCACCAGGGGCGTGGCCGCCGGGTCCGGCGCGGCGGGGGCGGCCGGGGCCAGCTCGGGGCGGGCCAGGGCGGCCTCGGCCAGCACGGTGCCCAGGGCGGCGTTGTCCGGCTGGGCGGCGGCCAGGGCGGCGACGGCGGGCGGGTCCATGGCCAGCACGGCGCGCAGCAGGTGCTTGTGCATGAACTCGTCGGCCGGGTGCTCGGCGAGGTAGGCGGCGGCCGCTTCGGGAGCCAGGGGCTCGGCGGGCTCGCAGGAGCAGAATCCGATGGTGGCGGCGGTGCCGGTCAGTTCCAGGACGTAGCGCATGGGCGGGCTTCCCCTTTGGCGAATTTTCCCCGCCATAGCAGAGAAGCCCGGCGCAGGAAAGGCCGCGCCGGGCGCCGGACGCGGGCCGGGAACGGCGCGGGGCGCGCTCGACGCCGGGATCAGGGCGCGGTCAGCAGCAGCAGGTTGATGGCGGGCGACGCGGCGCCAGGCACCTGGGCGTCCCAGTCGAAGCGCAGGCTGTCGATGCTCAGTTCGGCGCTGGGCGTCGCGCCCTCCTGCTCGGAACGGCCGGGGTGCATGTAGATGTACCAGTCGTAGCGGTACAGGTCCTGACCGGAGTATTCCGGCTCCGTGGGCAGGAAGACGGCGCCTGCGGGCAGCGGGTAGGTGACGATCACCCTGCCGTCGAGCAGGAACTGCACGGCCCCGGCGTCGCGGTCCAGGGCCAGGGAGTAGTCGTGGTACTCGCCCAGGGCCAGGGGGTGCTGGCCGCCCAGGGAAATTTCGGTCCCGGTGTTGGCGTGATGCAGGGTCACGGTGGTGTAGATGTCGTCGCTGGTGGAGGTCTTCTGGATGCCCAACTGCGCGGTCCAGCGCTTGCCTTCGGAGTCCAGGATGCAATCGGAATTGATGCTGAAGTGCAGGCCGTCGCTGATGCTGATCAGGGCCATGTTCAGGGTCAGCTGGTCGAAGCCCCTGGATTCCTGGGCCAGGATCAGGTTGCCCGTGTAGGCGCTGTTGTTCTCCTCGTTCAGGGCCTTGATGCGCAGCGTGCCGCCAACGTTGGTGAAATTGCTCTGGACCCCGTACACGCGCTGCCAGCGGGTCCAGTCGATGCCCGTGTCGAAGGGCTGGACCACGGAGGCGGGGCGCGGGTCGGCGGCCTGCCAGCACTCCTCGGCCAGGGAGCCGTCGAACAGCACGCACATCTCGTCCGCCGTCAGGCTGGTGACGGTGCCGGAATAGACCGTGCCCACGGGGTCCGCGTCGGGGTCGTCGCCGGTCCAGGTGACGGTGAAGACCACGCGGTCCCCGCTCACCACGTAGCTGTGGCGGCAGTAGGGCGCGTCCTCGCGCACGGTTTCATAGTCCACCGAGGTGCCGTCGGCGCTGATGACCAGCTTGTCCGTGCCCGCGCCGAAGCCGCCCCAGGGCTCGTACCAGGTCCCGGCCAGGTCGGCGTTGGTGTAGGCCCGGGCGCAGGCGGGGGCCAGGAGCAGGCAGAAGGACAGGCACAGCGCGAGGCCAAGGCACAGGGCGCGGCGGCGGGAGGCAGGGAGATGCGAAGCGCGTTTCATGACGGGCACCAGCGGGATGTGTGGCGAGTTTTCGGACAGCGGCAACATTGCTCGACGAGGGCCGGGGGAACCAAAGCGCGGCTTGGCGGCAGAACGATCCGCAGGCATAACCGATTGTTCTGATACGCTATCTCAGATATTCACGGCCCGTCAACCTCCGGCCGCGCGGCTACGCCGGGCCTGCGGGCCCGCGCGAAGAGACTACGCCCGGCGCGTTGCGGTTTGGTGCCGGAGGGGGTGGTCACAGGCGGCGGCATGGGCCGGGCACCGGGCCCGGCGGGGTCTGTGGTTCACTTCGGGCCGGGAAATGGTGTACAGTGGAGGCACTACCCTGCGGCCCCGGGCCGCCAAGGAGGAACCCCATGCAGACCCGCACCGCCGCCGCGCTGGCCGTCCTGGCCGCCGTGGCCGCCCTGCTTTTCGCCGCTCCGGCCCAGGCCAGGACCTGGACCATGGACAATTTCCACTCCCAGGCCGTGTTCGAGATCCGGCACATCTCCGGCAAGGTCACGGGCTGGTTCAACAGCTTCGAGGGCGCGGTGACCGACCCCGACAGTCCGGACACCGGGGCCATCGCCATCACCATCGACGTCGGCTCCGTGACCACGGGCGTGGCCCAGCGCGACGCGCACCTGAAGACGGCGGATTTCTTCGACGCCGCAAGATTCCCGGTGATGCGCTTCGTGAGCGAGCGCATCGAGGCCCTGGGCGACGACTGGTACGAGGCCCACGGGACGCTGACCATAAAGGACGTCTCGCGCCCCGTGGTGCTGCCGTACCGGCTGTACGAGCAGCGCCCGAGCCCCCTGGAGGAGACGCGCTGTTTCGACGTGCGCGGCGTGCAGGCCGACTACGCCCTGAACCGGCTGGACTTCGGCGTGGGCGACGGCAGGTTCGCGAAGCTGGGCATCGTGGGCGAGTCCGTGGCCATCACCATCAACGCCGAGTTGATCTCGCGGCGCCCGGGCTGCGAATAAAAAAAGGCGGGAGCCCCGTGTGGGGATCCCGCCTTTGAACGCGATGCGACGCGGTGCGGCTACTTGAAGCTGCGCGCGAAGAGGTCTTCCAGGGCCTTTTGGCCGTTCGCTTCCAGGAAGCGGGTGCCCGTGCCCGTGAAATGCTTGTGCCCGATGACCGGAGGCTCAACCGCCACGAAGGCCGACTTGTCCCAGCAGAACCAGCCGTCCTTGTCCTGGTCGAAGACGTACAGGGGCTTATTGCAGATCTTGGCGTATTCGGCGCCCCAGCCGGTGCCGCCCTTGACGGTCTGGTCGTCCTGGATGGTGCCGACCACGAAGACCTCGTAGCCGCTGGCCACCTGCCAGCAGATGCTCTGCAGCACCTTGCGGAACAGCGGAGCGCTGGAGAAATTGCGGTTCATCAGCCGGGACACGTAGGTCAGGCTGACGTCCTTGAGGGCCAGCTCGTCCTCGGTGAGCACGCGCAGGCCGCGCGAATGCTCCACCAGATGCCCCTCGAAGGAATAGTTGACCTCTTCCACGCCGTGGCGCTGGGCCAGCTCGCCGAACGCGGTCTCCGCGCCTTTGGCGCCGCCGCTGAAAAGAATGTAGCCGGTACCGGGCATGTCTGCCTCCTGGATGGTGCAAATGAGTTGAAATGCAAAAGTAACACAGCCGCACGGGCCGCGCAACGAGCCGCCCGCCGTTTGTATCCGGCCCCGGTGTCTGCCCGGTGTCGGACCGGGCGGGGCAGGATGCGGCGCGCGCCATCAGGAGCTTGCCGCCTTGTCCCCAGGACGCGAGCCGCCCGGCGCTGGAAGCGCCGGGCGGTGCGTGGGGAAAAAAGAAGTCCTGGCATCGGCCTACTTTCCCACTGACTCCTCAGCAGTATCATCG